>JAXDHL010000464.1:0-2518 GCA_034664525.1 Solirubrobacteraceae bacterium | reverse complement strand
TGAGCGCGACGCTCGGCGCGCGGACGACCCTGATCGCCGCGGGCGTCCTCGGCGCCCTCGTCACCTTCGCGGCGTTCCTGCTGCCGGGCATGCGCGCCCTCGAGGGCAGACAGGTCGAGCCCCCGTCCGGCACCTCGGCGAGCCGTGGCCCGGAGCTTGCTGGGGCGCCACTCTGACGCCTCGACTCATCGCCGCTCGGCCCGCTCGCGGCCGACATGCCGCGGTTGGACAGCACTTCGCTGCCGTCACCGGGGACTTGCCCCCTGAGCATCCGCCGCAGTGAGCGCAGCGAGGCTCTGTAGGGTTGACGAGTACATACGGAGTATGCATACTCAGTATGTATGCCGATCAGACGTGGACTTCTCACCCTTCTGGCCCGGGAGCCGATGCACGGCTATCAGCTCCGGAGCGAGTTCGATGCGGCTACGGGGGCGACGTGGCCGCTGAACATCGGTCAGGTGTATACGACGCTCAGCCGGCTTGAACGTGATGGGTTCGTGGAGGCCGTTGGGGAGGCCGAAGAAGGGCGGGTCGCGTACCGGATCACCGACACCGGGATGCAGGAGGTCGAGAAGTGGTTCGACGCTCCCGTGCCGAGAGAAGGCCGGCCGCGGGACGAGCTGGCGATCAAGCTGGCGCTCGCGCTGACGGTGCCTGGGGTGGACGTTCAGAAGCTCGTGCAGGTGCAGCGGACCGCTACGCTGCGCTCGCTGCAGGACCTGACGAAGCTCAAGGCGGGGGCCGACCCGGTCGCCGACGCCGGCTGGTTGCTCGTGCTGGAGGCGATGATCTTTCAGGCGGAGGCTGAAGTCCGCTGGCTGGATCACTGTGAGACGCGCATCTCGCTGCTGCCCAAGCCCGGGGTCCGGAGGACGAGCAAGGCGGAGGAGGTGCCGCGATGAGCGTCCTCGAACTGCGCGGCGTGAGCCTCAGGGTCGACGAGGGCGAGCTGGTCGCGGTCATGGGCCCGAGCGGCTCGGGGAAGTCGACGCTGCTGAACCTCGCCGGCGGACTCGACGCGCCGACGAGCGGCGAGGTGCTCGTCGAGGGCACCGACCTCGCCGGGCTCAGCCGCCACGCGCTGGCCGCGGTCCGCCGCCGCAGCGCCGGCTACGTGTTTCAGGACCTCAACCTGATCCCCGCGTTGACCGCCGCCGAGAACGCCGCGCTGCCGCGCGAGCTCGACGGCGTGAAGGCGCGCACCGCCCGCAGGGAAGCTATACACGCGCTCGAGGAGGTCGGCATGGACGAGCTCGCCGACCGCTTCCCCGACGAGCTCTCCGGTGGCCAGCAGCAGCGGGTCGCGATCGCCCGCGCGCTGGTCGGGCCGCGCCGCCTGGTGCTCGCCGACGAGCCGACTGGCGCGCTCGACAGCATGACGGGGGAGATGATCCTGCGGCTTTTGCGCGCCCGCTGCGACGCCGGCGCAAGCGCGGTGCTCGTCACCCACGAGGCGCGCCACGCCGCCTGGGCTGACCGGGTGGTCTTCCTGCGCGACGGCACGCTCGTCGATGAGACGGGCGCCGCGAAGCCCGTCGAGTCCCTGCTCGGCGGATGAGCGGCTGGGGGCCCGCGCTGCGGATCGCGCGGCGCAGCGTGAAGCACGATCTCGGCCGGGCGGCGCTTGTCGTCGCGCTCGTCGGGGTGCCCGTGGGCGCCGCGGCGATGGTCGACGTCGTCGCGCGCACGCTGTCCAGTCCGGAGCGGCAGGCGGAGCGCGACATGGGCTCGGCCGACCTGACCGTCTTCGGCGACGGTGACGTGACCAGCTTTCTCCCGAAGGGCTCGCGCGCCGTCGACGCGCCGAGCTCGCGGATGGTCGGGATCGCGCGCGGCGCCGACGGCGTGACGATGGCCGACCCGACCGGGCCGACCCTGCCCGGTGTCGGGCACTTCCTGGTCCAGGGCTCAAGCCGCGCCGCGCTCGTTTACGCCGACGCGCGCGACTCGATGCAGCGGGGGTCCGCCACCGTCAAGTCCGGCAGGGCGCCCACGAAGGCAGACGATGTGATGCTCACGCAGCCGCTCGCCACGCGCCTGAACCTCCAGATCGGCGACTCGATCCACTCCGGCAAGGGAGCGCTGACGATCACCGGCATCGCCGGCTCCCCGTACTGCTTGAGCTGCGAGCAGGTCGTGACGCTTCCGCAGAGCCACCAGGACTCCAACGCGCAGCTCGTCGCACTGCCACAGGGCGCAAACCCCAAGGCGGTGGCGCAAACGCTCACCCAACACGGCTTTCACGCCTTCCGGCGCGGGGAGAACGGCGACTCGGGCGGCAGCGGCGACTCGCTGCGGGCGGCGGTGATCATCGCGGTGATCGCGGGCTTCGGCCTACTCGAGGTCGTGCTCCTTGCCGGCACGGCGTTCGCGGTTGGCGCACGCCGCCAGGTGCGCACGCTCGGTCTCGTCGCAGCCAGCGGCGGCGACGCCAACCAGGTGCGGACGATCGTGCTCGCGCAGGGCGTCGTGCTCGGCGCGCTGGGGGGAATCGCCGGCGTGGCGCTCGGGAGCGCGG
>JAXDHL010000463.1:0-2888 GCA_034664525.1 Solirubrobacteraceae bacterium | reverse complement strand
CTCGCGTCGCCGGGAGTCCTCGCCGACAGGGCTCGGACTCCCGCGCGTGCCGGGTTCATGACGTTGGGGCAGCGCCGGCCGAGCCGGCGCTGCCTCGTTAACCCGCTGTATGCGAAGTGCGAACGTATGTTCGTCCGACGACGCACCGAGACTCGATCGCCCGATGACCGCGCCCACCGGCACCAACGGCCACGGCACCGCCTTCGCAGGCGGCCCGATGGCGCCGCCCCAGAACCTGGAGGCCGAGCAGTCCGTGCTCGGCGCCGTGCTGCTCTCGGACACCTCGCTGCCCGCGCTGATCATCGACGAGCGCCTGCAGGCCGAGGACTTCTACCGCGAGAACCACGGGCGCATCTACCAGGCGATGCTCGACCTGCACGGCCACGGTGAGCCGGTCGACGCGCTGACCCTGGTCGAGCATCTCAAGCAGGCGGGTGACCTGGACAGCGTCGGCGGCGCCGGCGCGATCGAGCTGCTGGCCGGCTCGGTCCCCGCGGTCGGCAACCTGCGCAACTACGCGCGGATCGTCAAAGAGAACGCGATGCTGCGGCGGCTGCTGCACGCCGCCTACGAGATCCAGGCGCAGGTCCACGGGCACGAGGCGCTCCCGCGCGATCTCGTGGACATGGCCGAGCGCGCCATCCTCGAAGTGGCCCACGAGGACTCGCGCAAGGACTTCCGCTCCGCCGAGCAGCTCCTGGACGCCGAGCTCGACAAGCTGCAGAAGCTCTCGCTCGAGGGCAACCCGATGACCGGCACGCCGTCCGGGTTCGAGGACCTGGACACGATCACCGGCGGCTTTCAGCCCGGCAACCTGATCATCCTCGCCGCGCGCCCGTCGATGGGGAAGTCGGCGCTGATGGTCAACTTCGCCGAGAACGCCGCGCTGGCGTCCAACAAAGCGGTCGCGTTGTTCTCGCTCGAGATGTCCGAGGGCGAGCTCGCGCAGCGCTTCATCGCGTCGCAGGCGTCGATCAAGGGCGACGATCTGCGCAAGGGCCGCGTGCCGCAGTCGCGCTGGGGGAAGATCCTCGCGGCGTCCGGTCGGCTGGCGGAGTCGAAGCTGTTCGTCGACGACTCGTCCGACCTCAGCGTGCTCGACGTCCGCGCCAAGTGCCGCCGGCTCGCGCAGCAGCACGCGGATGGACTCGGGTTGATCCTGATCGACTACCTGCAGCTGATGCGGGCGGGTGGGTCCGTCGAGAACCGCGTCGAGCAGATCGGCATCATCTCGCGCGGATTGAAGACGCTGGCGCGTGAGCTCGAGGTGCCCGTGATCGCGCTGTCGCAGCTCAACCGCGGCGTCGAGCAGCGCACGGACAAGCGGCCCGTGCTCTCAGACCTGCGCGAGTCGGGCGCGATCGAGCAGGACGCCGACCTCGTCATGTTCGTCTACCGCGACGACTACTACGACAAGGAGTCCGAGCGCGAGGGCCTGGCCGACGTGATCATCGCCAAGCACCGCAACGGCGGTCTGGGCACGATCGAGCTGACGTTCCAGAAGGAGTTTCCGCGCTTCATGTCCTACACGCCGGACGACCGGTACTGATGGCAACCTGCACCGACGGCCGCTGCGACGGGTCCGGCTTCCTCTACGACGAGGAGACCCGGCGCGCGCGCCCCTGCTCGTGCCGGCCGCAACTGCTCGCCCGCAAACGCGCGGCGGCGGTAGCCGGCCGCATCCCGAAGCGCTATCGCGAGGTGTCGTTCGATCGCGAGCCCCTGGTGTCGATCGAACGAGCGAACCCGCACGTGCTGCGCGAGGTGCGCGCGTACGTGCGTGACCTATCCGAACAGCTTGCAGCCGGGCGTGGCATCTGGTTCAGCGGCGACGTTGGAACCGGCAAGACGACGCTGGCGATGCTGATCTCCAAGGCGGCGATGGAGGCAGACCACACAGTGGCGATCTATTCGCTCCCGCGCCTGCTGTCGATGCTTCGCGAGACCTTTGACGATGGCTCGCGCTTTTCGCTTTCGGAGTTCATCGACATGCTCTCATCGGTCGACCTGCTTCACATCGATGACGTCGGAGCCGAGCAGACCTCCGAGTGGGTCCTGGAGCAGCTCTACACGATCTTCAATACGCGATACGAGGACGGCAAGGCCGTTCTGCTGACGACGAACCTCGTGGGCACTCCCGGGAAGCTCGTGACGCTCCCGTCCGAGGGGTCAGACGACCCGCATCCCGCGCCCGAGCTGGTCAAGCAGATCGGCAAGCGAACCGTGTCGCGTATCTGGGAGATGTGCGGCGACCCGAAGCCGCTGTTCGGCCACGACCGGCGCCTCAAGGACCGATCCGACGAACTCGAGACCGTTGCGGCGCACCGTACGCCCGATCCGTTCGACGACACCCGCTGGGAGGACGAAGGGCCGAAGTACGGCCAGCCACGGCGCGCGCCATAGCGCCGCGCGCAACCGCTTTCGGGTTCGTTCGTAGACTGTCGATACGACATGGCCGGAATCGTGATCGTGGGCGCCCAGTGGGGCGACGAGGGCAAGGGCAAGGTCGTCGACCTTCTTGCGGAGAAGGCGGACATGGTGATCCGCTTCCAGGGTGGAAACAACGCCGGGCACACCATCGTGCGCGACGGCGTCCACTGGAAGTTCCACCTGATCCCGTCCGGGATCCTCTACGCGGGCAAGCTGTGCGCCATCGGCAACGGCGTCGTGATTGACCCGAAGGTCCTGACGGGTGAGCTCGACGACCTGCGGGCCAAGGGCGTCGACCTATCGGGGCTGCGGATCAGCGCCAACGCGCACCTGATCATGCCGTACCACATGCTGCTCGACCACGCGGGCGAGACGAAGCTCGGCCGCCTGCAGATCGGCACCACGCGACGCGGCATCGGGCCGTGCTACGCCGACAAGGCGGCGCGGCTGGGCATTCG
>JAXDHL010000462.1:0-2638 GCA_034664525.1 Solirubrobacteraceae bacterium | reverse complement strand
CTCGAGCGTGCCGGCCACGGAGCGCGCGAGCGCCCCGAGGTCATAGCCGCCCTCGAGCACCGCGCCCACGGGGACGTCGCCCAGCTCGCGGCACAGCTGCCGCACGAGGCCAGCCATCGCGCGGTATCCGTCGTCGGTAACCCGGCAGCTCGCCAGAGGGTCGTCGGCGTGCGCGTCGTAGCCCGCTGACACGAGCACGAGCTGAGGGTCATACGAGCGCGCCAGCGGGTCGACCAGGTGCTTGACGAGCGACAGATAGACGTCGTCGCCGGAGCCGGCCGGCACCGGCAGGTTGACCGTGTAGCCCTCCCCCGGGCCCTCGCCGATCTCCTGCATCGTGCCGGTGCCCGGATACAGCGGCCACTGATGCAGTGAGACGAACAGCACCTCGGCCGTGGCCGCGAAGATCTCCGCCGTGCCGTTGCCGTGGTGGACGTCCCAGTCGAGCACCAGCACCCGCTCCAGGCCGTGCCGGTCCAGCGCATGGCGGGCGGCGACCGCAACGTTGTTGAACAGGCAGAAGCCCATCGCGCGCGACGTCTCGGCGTGGTGGCCGGGAGGACGCAGCCCGCAGAAGCCGACCGGAGGGCCTTCCTCGCTCAGCAGCGCATCGACCATCGCGATCGCGCCGCCCGCGGCGTGCAGCGCGGCGTTGAACGAGCCGGCGCTGGCAACCGTGTCGAGGTCGATCTGGCCGCCGCCGCGCGCGCTGACCTCCTCGATCATGTCCACGTGCGCCGGCGTGTGCACGGCGAGGAGCGACTCGCGCGCTGCGGCCGGGGCCTCCACGCGCCGGTAGCCGAGCCAGTCCCGCCGCTCGAGCTCGCGCTCGATCGCCAGGATCCGTTCGATGCACTCCGGATGCGCGCCGGTGTCGTGCTCGAGCGATGAACGATGGTGAACGTAGAGCGGGTCGGCCACCGCAGTACCGTAGTCCTCGGCCATGCCACGCGCGTCCTTGATCGAGGCCGACCTCGCGGTCGTCGGCGCCGGTGCGGCGGGCCTCTACACCGCGCTCACCGCGGCGCGCCAGGGCGCGCGGGTGGCGCTGGTGTCTGCGACGGCGCTCGCGCAAACGGCCTCCTACTGGGCGCAGGGCGGGTTGGCGGCGGCGCTGGCAGCCGAGGACTCCCCCGAGCGGCACCTCCAGGACACGATCGCAGCCGGGCGGGGGAGCGCCAGGGCCTCGGCCGTGCGGGCGCTGTGCGACGAGGCGCCCGCTCGCGTGCGCGAGCTCGAGGACCTGGGCGTGCGCTTCGACGCGGACGGCCGCGGGCGCCTGGCGCTCGGGCTGGAGGGGGGACACGGCACGCGCCGGGTGGTGCACGCCGGTGGAAGCGAGACCGGGCGCCGCGTCACGCGCCAGCTTGCTGCATCCGTCGCCAAGGATGACCGTGTCGCGGTGCTCGAGCGTCGCCGGGCAGCCGCCCTGTGGACCTTGGACGACCGCTGCGTGGGGCTGCTGGACGACCAGGGCAACGCCATCCGCAGCGCCGCGGTCGTGCTCGCGGCGGGTGGCGCGGCCGCGCTCTGGTCGCGCACCACGAACCCGCCGGGGGCGACCGGCGCGGCACTACTGCTCGCACTCGACGCCGGCGCCGCGCTCGCCGACCTCGAGCTGATGCAGTTTCACCCCACCGCGGTCGTCGACCCGCGCCGGCCGGGCCCGGGTGGGCGGCGGCGGCGCAGCGTCGAGGGGTTCCTGGTGACCGAGGCCATCCGCGGCGAGGGCGCCGTGCTGCTGGACGCCGCCGGTGAGCGCTTCGTCGACGAGCTTGCGCCGCGCGACGAGGTTGCGCGGGCGATCCAGGCGCGCCTGAGCGAGACGGGCGCGACGGCTGTGGGACTCGACCTCAGCGGCGTCGACCCCGGTCGCTTCCCGAACGTGTTCGGCGCCCTGCTCGAGGCGGGCATCGACCCTGCGCGCGAGCCGGTGCCGGTCGCGCCCGCCGCGCACTACCTGATGGGCGGGGTCGCGACCGACCTGCGCGGCCGCACCGACGTGGCCGGCCTGTACGCCGTCGGGGAGTGCGCCTGCACGGGGCTGCACGGTGCCAACCGGCTGGCGTCCAACTCGCTGACGGAGTGCTTCGTGTTCGGCCGGCGGGCCGCGCTGTCGGCACTCGCCGAGCCGCCGCCCCGCGCCGTCGCGCCGCCTCCGCCGCGGGCCGAGGCGGCGACCAAGCCCAGCGAGGCCACGCGGGCCGCGCTGTGGGAACTGGCCGGCCTGGAACGCGACCGCGCCGGGCTGGAGCGGCTGCGGGAGGACCCGTACCCCCTCGCGCGCCTGATCGCCGAGTCGGCGCTGGCGCGCGAGGAGAGCCGCGGCGCGCACCGCCGGCGCGACTTCCCGCAGCTCGACGAGGCGCTCGACCTGCAGCACACGGTGACCCGCGCCGGGGCCGCACCGGCGTTCGAGCGCTGGGAGTGATCCGCGCGCGGCGTCTGCGCCGCTACGCAAGCTTTTTCCCGCGAGAGCGGCTTAACGCCGAGTTAATAATCGCTGCGTTTTGATCTTCACAACGCGGCGGCATACTCGCGCTGCGGGGGCCGGCAACGAGGCCTAGGTTTGGGGAAAAGGGGAGAGTCGATGTATCAGTTCAGCCGCGCGATCTACCGAGAGCTCTCGGACGAGATC
>JAXDHL010000461.1:0-3460 GCA_034664525.1 Solirubrobacteraceae bacterium | reverse complement strand
CCGTCCTCGAGCTCGATCCCGTGCTCGAGCGCCTCGATCGCCGGCGAGCGCAGCGGCGGGTTGGCGACGGTCACGCGGTAGGTCTTCGGGACTCCGTAGCGCGGGTGGGTGAGCGCGTTCGCCAGCTCGCCGTCGTTGGTGAGCAGGATCAGGCCGGTCGTCTCGGCATCCAGGCGGCCGACCGGGTACAGGCGCTCGCTGCTCGGCACGAGCTCGACGACGGTCCGGCGGCCCTGCGGGTCGCGGGCGGTGGAGACGACCCCGGCCGGCTTGTTGAGGAGGTAGACCAGGCGCGGGTGCCCGCTCGCGCTGACCGGCCGCCCGTCGACGCGGACGTCGCGCGCGTCGGTGACGTCGCGCGCGGGGTCCGTGCAGGGCTCCCCGTCGATCGTCACGCGGCCGTCGAACACGAGCTTCTCCGCCGCGCGTCGCGACGCCACCCCACCATGCGCCAGGTACTTGCCGAGCCTCACGCTCCCTATCTTGCATGACGTGGATCAGAGACTCCTGCACCACACGCTCGAGGCCGCCGGCGAGCCCGCGTTCCGCGCGCGACAGGTGTGGCGCTGGGCGTCGACCGGCGCCGCGTCCTACGCGGAGATGACCGACCTCCCCGCCGCTCTGCGCGCGCGGCTGGAGGAGCACGTCCCGTTCTCGTCGCTGGAGGCGATCCGCGACCAGACCGCGAGCGACGGCACCGTCAAGACGCTCTTCCAGACCGGCGATGGCCGCCCGATCGAGGCCGTCCTGATGCGCTACCGCGACGGGCGCCGTTCCGTCTGCGTGTCCTCGCAGTCCGGCTGCCCGCTGACCTGCACCTTCTGCGCCACCGGGGCGATGAAGTTCGGCCGCAACCTGTCGGCCTCGGAGATCCTCGACCAGGTGCTGCACTTCCGGCGCTTCGAGACGGTCGACCACCTCGTCTTCATGGGAATGGGCGAGCCGCTGATGAACCTCGACAGCGTGCTCGAGGCGGCGGCCAAGCTGCCCGACGCCGGGATCAGCCACCGCCACACCGGGATCTCCACCGTGGGCTGGGTGCCCGGCATCCGGCGCCTGACCGAGGAGTGCGACATGCCGCTGCGGCTGGCGCTCTCCCTGCATGCGCCGGAGGACGGCCTGCGCTCGCGGATCATGCCGGTCAACGAGCGGTTCGAGATCGCCGAGGTCCTGGCCGCGTGCGAGGACTGGTACGCCAAGCGCCGGCGGCGGGTGTTCGTCGAGTACCTGATGCTCGGCGGCGTCAACGACACGGTCGCCCAGGCGCACCAGCTCGCCGGCCTGCTCGACCGCCGGATCTTCAAGGTCAACCTGATCCCGTACAACCCGACCGGCGGGGTCTACGAGGGCTCGACGCGCGGCGCGGTCGACGCGTTCCGCGCCGTCCTGCACGAGCACGGCTTCGAGGCCACGGTACGGCTCACGCGCGGCCGCGACATCGACGCGGCCTGCGGGCAGCTCGCGGCCAAGGGCTAGACCTAGGCCTGCGCCTGCCCGCTGCGGGCCGCGCCGGCGCTGAGCAGGCGGTCGCGCAGGGCCGACTCCTCCTCCGGCGACGGGTCCCACTGGCCGACGTCGGGCAGCTCGTCCGGCGAGTTGAGCCCGAACAGCTTCAGGAACAGCGGCGTGGTGCGGTACAGGACGGCGCCGAAGTGCGATCGCCCCGACTCCTCGATCAGCCCGCGGTCCAGCAGCGCGGAGGCCGCCGAGTCCGAGGCCACGCCGCGGATGCGCGCGATCTCCGGCCGCGAGACCGGCTGCAGGTAGGCGACGACGGCCAGCGTCTCCGACTGGGCCGGTGTCAGCGCCGGCGTGCGCGGCTTGGCGAGCAGGCGGCGGGCGGCCTCCTCCTCGTCGGGATGCGAGGCCATCGTCCAGCCGCCGGCAACCTCGCGCAGGACCAGGCCGTGGCCGGCAAGCGCTCCGGCCAGCTCGGCCAGCGCCGCCTCGACGTGCTCGGGCTCGGCCAGCGCGGCGGCGGCGAGGTCGCCGACCGGCACCGGATCGGCCGACAGGAACAGCAGCGCCTGGACCGTCCGCGCGAGCGGTCTCACGCGGCCACCTCGTTGCCCGCGACACCCGGCACCGACGACATGCCGACCGTCACGGCCCCGAAGCACCCGTCCTGCTCCCAGTCGGCCTCGCCGCGCTTGTAGAGCTCGAGCAGCGCGTACAGCGTCACGCAGACGGTCATGCGGTCGGCGCCCTCGACGGCGTCCTCGAACGAGAAGCGCCGGCCGCGGCGCAGCAGGCCGCGCAGCACGGTCAGCCGCTCGGCCACCGTGACCGCCGGCCCGCGCATGTGCGAGACGTCGACGGCCGCGGGCAGCCGCAGCAGCCCGCCGACGGCCTTGCCGAGCGTGGCGGGGTCGAAGACCGCGGCGGCGCCGTCCAGCGAGGCGCGGCGCAGCCCCGGCGGCGGGGGCGCCGAGCGGTACAGGTAGGCCGCGCCCGCCTCGTGCAGGTCGCGCAGGTGGGCGGCGGCGCCGCGGTAGCGGGCGTAGGCGAGCATCCGCGCCAGCAGCTCGTCGGCCGCCTCGGCGGGAACGAGCTCGTCGAGCTCGTCGACCTCCTCGCCCGGAAGCATCAGACGCGACTTCAGCTCCAGCAGCGCCGCGATCAGCACCAGGAACTCCGTCGCCGACTCGAGGTCGAGCTCCTCACGCCGCTCCAGGTGGTCGACGTAGGTCAGCACGATGTCGGCCAGGTCGACCTCGAGCAGGTCGAGCTCCTCGCGCAGGATCAGCGACAACAGGAGGTCGAACGGTCCGGCGAAGACGTCGAGGTCGAGTTCCAGTGATGAGACCGAGGTCACGGAGCCCGAAGGCTACGAGCCCGGGCGGCGGACGGGGCCCACGCCCATCGCCTCGCGGACGTCCGCCAGCGTCGCGCTCGCGATCGCGCGCGCCTTCTCCGCACCCGCGGCGAGGACGTCCTCCAGCGCGTCCTCGTCGCTCCGCAGCGCCTGGTAGCGCTCGCGTACCGGCGCCAGCCTGGCCACCACGGCCTCGCCGACGCCCGTCTTCAGGTCGCCGTAGCCGCGCGCGTCCGCGAACGCCGCCACCGAGTCCTCGATCGATCCGCCGGTCACCGCGGCGTGGATCTCGAGCAGGTTGGAGACGCCCTGCTTGCCCTCGCCGCCGTGGACGATCTCGTTGCCCGAGTCGGTCACCGCGCGGCGGAACTTCTTCAGGATCGCGTCCGGTTCGTCGAGCACGTAGACCGTCCCGGCGTCGCTGGCGGCGGTCGTGGACATCTTGCGTGTCGGGTCCTGGAGGTCGCCGATCCGCGCCCCGACCTGCGGGATCCGAGCCTCGGGCACGACCAGCAGCCCCTCGCCGAAGCGGCGATTGACGCGCTCGGCGACGTCGCGCATCAGCTCCAGGTGCTCGCGCTGGTCCTCGCCGACCGGCACCTCATGGGCGCGGTAGGCGAGCACGTCGGCGGCCATCAGCACCGG
>JAXDHL010000460.1:0-9578 GCA_034664525.1 Solirubrobacteraceae bacterium | reverse complement strand
GGGCGGGATGCACGTCGCCGGCGTCAACGCCGACCCGGCGACGTTCGAGCACATCGAGCCGGCCGAGGTCGGCAACACGCGCGAGGTCCTGATCTCCGAGCTGTCCGGCAAGGGCACCGTGCTGTCGCGCGCCCAGCAGACTGGCGCCGAGCTCGACGACGCCGGCGCCGCCCGGGTCGCCGAGCAGGTCAAACAGCTCGAGCACCGCGGCTTCGCCTTCGAGGCGGCCGACGGCTCCTTCGACCTGATGATCCGGCGCGAGACGGGCGAGTACGAGCCGCTGTTCCGGCTCGAGTCCTGGCGGGTGATCGCCGAGAAGCGCGAGGATGGTTCCGTGCAGACCGAGGCGACGATCAAGATCTGGATCGAGGGCGAGCGCTACGTCCGGACCGCGGAGGGCAACGGCCCGGTGCACGCGCTCGACCGCGCGCTGCGCGAGGCGATCGGCGAGCGCCACCCGCACCTGCGCGACATCCGCCTGGTCAACTACAAGGTCCGCATCCTCGAGGAGTGGAAGGCGACCGGCGCGACCACGCGCGTGCTGCTCGACGCGACCGACGGCCGCGACACCTGGGGCGCGATCGGCGTGCACGAGAACGTCATCGAGGCGTCGTGGGACGCGCTGGTGGACTCGCTGGAGGCCGGCATGCTGCCGGGCCGCGTGCACCACGCGAGCGACGCCGCGGCTCCCGCGTGACGAGCCACAGCGAGATCGCGCACGAGCCGATCCCGATCGCCGGGCCGGTGCTCGGCGAGGCCGAGGAGCGCGCGGTCGTCGAGGTGCTGCGCTCCGGCATGCTCTCGCTCGGGCCGAAGGTGCCGGAGTTCGAGCGCGCGTTCGCGGGCCGGCTCGGGCCGGACCTGCACGGCAGCGCGGTCTCGTCCGGGACCGCCGGGCTGCACCTGGGGCTGCGTGCGGCGGGGGTCACGGACGGCGACGAGGTCATCACGTCACCGTTCAGCTTCATCGCCTCGGCCAACGTCGTGCTGTACGAGCGTGCCCGGCCGGTCTTCGTCGATGTCGACCCGGACACGTTCTGCATCTCCGCCGACGCGGTCGCGGCCGCCGTCACCGACCGCACGAGCGCGATCCTGCCCGTCCACATCTTCGGCCAAGCCGCCGACACGCCGGCCATCGAGCGTCTCGGCCTGCCGATCGTCGAGGACGCCTGCGAGGCGCTCGGGGCTCGTCACGCCGATGGGACGCTCGTCGGCTCGCGCGGCCACAGCGCGGTCTTCGCCTTCTATCCGAACAAGCAGATGACGACGGGCGAGGGCGGCGTGCTCGTCACCGGGGATGCGGCGGTCAAGGCGCGCGTGGACTCCGAGCGCAACCAGGGCCGCGCGCCGGACATGGGCTGGCTCGACCACGACCGGCTCGGCTTCAACTACCGGTTGACCGATCTCGCCTGCGCGATCGGCCTGGCGCAACTCGAGCGCCTGGACGGGATGCTCGCCGACCGCCGCCGCGTGGCCGGCTGGTACGCCGAGGCGCTGGCCGGCATCGACGGGCTCGGGGTGCCGTGGGCGCGCGACTCCTGGTTCGTCTACGTCGTCCAGCTGCCGCCCGGCGTGGACCGCGACGAGACGATGATCGCCCTGCGCGACCGCTTCGGCGTCGCCTCGAAGCCCTACCTGCCCGCGATCCACCTGTTCTCGTTCTACCGGGAGCGCTTCGGCCACCGCGAGGGCGAGTTCCCGGTCGCCGAGGACCTCGCCGCGCGCTCGATCGCGCTGCCGTTCTTCCCGCATCTGTCCGAGGGGCAGGTCGCGCGGGTCGCCGAGGCGCTGCGCGCCGTGCTTCAGACCGCCAGGAAGTAGGACACGAAGCCCGCGCCGCCGACCGCCCGCGCGGTCCGCTCGTCCGGCGCGCGATGGATGTCGCCGGGCTCGAAGCCGTAGCGCTCGTACAACGCCTGGGCCTCGACGTTCTGCAGGCCGGTGTCGAGCGCCACGCCGGTCAGTCCCTCGGCGCGGGCCCGCGCACTCGCCGCGTCCAGCAGCGCCGTCGCCACGCCACGCCGCCGCACCGGCTCGGCAGTCGCCAGCGCGTCCACGTACAGGGCGCCGCGCGGCGGCGTCGGCGTGACGCCCGCCGATGCCCGCAGGTGACGCGCGATCGCCGGCCAGCGCCAGACGGGCAGGCGCACGATCGACAGCGCCAGGAAGCGGCGCGCCAGCCGGTCCCCGTCGGCGGACGGGAAGGCGACCATCGCCCCGGCGAGCATCCCGTCGAGCTCGGCCACGAGCGTCTGCTCCGCCGCGGCCGTATGGCCGGGCCGGCCCCAGATCGCCTGCAACACCTTGAGCGCCCGCCGCTCGGACCCGGCGTAGGCGTCGTAGTACGGCGCGGCCGACAGGTACAGCAGCCGCGGGACCTCGGCGTCGGTCGGCTCGGCGGGGCGCACGACGGGCGGCATTGGCGGCATGATGCCCACATGTCGCGCTTCGCCGAGCCTCAGGACCCGGTCTTCCAACGCCTCAACGCCTCGATCGGCTTCGACTGGCGGCTCGGCCCGTACGACATCTCGCAGTCCCGCGCCCACGCCAAGATGCTCGCTGCCAGCGGCATCATCTCCGACCGCGACCGTGACGACCTGCTGGCCGGCCTCGACCGTGTGCAGGAGGAGCTCGACGGCGGCACGTTCCGGTACCACCCGGACGACGAGGACGTGCACATGGCGATCGAGCGGCGCCTGACCGAGATCGCCGGCGCGGTCGGCGGCAAGCTGCACACGGCGCGCTCGCGCAACGACCAGGTCGCCACCGACATGACGCTGTTCACGCGCGCCCACGCGCTGCGGGCGATCGAGGCCCTGGGCCAGCTGCAGAGCGTGTTTGTCCAGCTCGCCGAGCGCCACCTCGAGTGGGCGATGCCCGGCTACACGCACCTGCAGCGCGCCCAGCCCGTCTACCTCGCGCACCACCTGCTGGCGTATTTCTGGATGTTCCGCCGCGACGCCCAGCGGTTCGAGTTCGTGCTCGGCGCGACGGACCGGCTGCCGCTCGGCTCGGGCGCGCTGGCCGGCGTGAACTTCGAGACCGATCGCCGGATGGTCGCCACCGAGCTGGGCTTCTCCGGCGTCGTGCCGAACTCGATCGACGGCGTCTCCAACCGCGACTTCGTGCTCGACTTCATGGGCGCCGCCGCCACCTGCGCGACGCACCTGAGCCGCCTCGGGGCGGAGATCGTCCTGTGGTCGAGCGAGGAGTTCGGCTTCGCCGAGGTCTCGGACGCGTGGGCGTCCGGCTCCTCGATCATGCCGCAGAAGAAGAACCCGGACGCGGCGGAGCTGCTGCGCGCCAAGGCGCCGCGGATCGTCAGCCAGCTCGTGCGAATGCACGGCGTCCTCCACGGCCTGCCGCTGACCTACAACAAGGACTTGCAGGAGGACAAGGAGGGCTTGTTCGACACCGTCGACACGCTCGAGCTGTGCCTCCAGGCCGCCACGGGGATGCTGTCGACGATCACCTTCCGGCGCGACCGGCTGGCCGGTGCGGCCGGCGACGAGCTGATCGCGGCGACCGACATCGCCGACCTGCTCGTCCGGCGCGGGATCCCGTTCCGCCAGTCGCACGGGATCGTCGCCGGGCTCGTGCGCGAGGCGGTGAGCAGCGGGCGCCAGCTGTCCGAGCTGCCGCTGGAGGAGCTCCGCCGCCACTCCGACGTGTTCGACGAGGAGTACTACGACGTGCTGAGCGAGCGCTCGTGGCTGGAGTCCAAGGTCTCCGAGGGCGGGACCGCCTCCGCGCGGGTGCGCGAGCAGCTCGCCCACGCGCGCGCCGAGCTCGAGGGCCAGCCGGCCTGAGCGCCGCACCTCTGGAGCCCGCCTTCTTCGCCCGGCCCGTGCTCGAGGTGGCCCCCGAGCTGATCGGCTGCGTGGTCGAGCACGGCCCGACCAGCGGCGTGATCGTGGAGGCCGAGGCCTACCACGACAGCGAGGCGGCCTGCCACGCGCACGTCGGCTACA
Organism: Solirubrobacteraceae bacterium; assembly: GCA_034664525.1. Taxonomy (GTDB): domain Bacteria; phylum Actinomycetota; class Thermoleophilia; order Solirubrobacterales; family Solirubrobacteraceae; genus DATLGB01. The sequence goes on along the minus strand of JAXDHL010000460.1, from coordinate 5,607 downwards.
CGGCGCGCACGCACGTCCTGTTCGGGACGCCCGGGCAGGCCTACGTCTACCGCTCCTATGGCATCCACGCGCTGCTCAACGTCGTCTGCGAGCCGGAGGGCGTGGGCGCCGCCGTCCTGATCCGCGCGCTGGAGCCGCTGACCGGGATCGAGTCGATGCGCGATCGCCGGCGCGTGCTGCGCGACGTCGACCTGTGCAACGGCCCCGGCAAGCTCACCCAGGCGCTCGACGTCGAGCTGCACCACAACCAGTCCGACCTGCATGGCGGGCCGGTCCGGATCCTCGGCGTGGCGCCCGGCTGGGAGCGCCCGGAGATCGTGGCCGGGCCGCGGATCGGGATCACCAAGGCGGCCGACCTGCCGTGGCGCTTCTGCGCGGCGGGGAACCGCAACGTCTCCCGCCCGTGGCCGTGATCGAGGCGGAGACGGGGCTCGAGCGGCGCATCGTCGCCGACCCGGAGTGGCGGGCCGGCGCGGCCTGGGGGCGCCACACGAAGGGCCATCCGGAGGACAGCGTGGCCGAGCACGTGGCCGAGGTGCTCGCGAACGTCGACCGCGGCGCCCACGATCCGGCCACGCGGGCGCGGCTGCGGCTGATCGCGCTCGTGCACGACACGTTCAAGCACGAGGTCCGCTGGTGGTGGCCGGGGCGCGGCGACCACGCCCGGCTGGCCCGCCGGTTCGCCGAGCGCTACGTCGACGACGAGGGCGTCCTGCTCGTGGTCGAGCACCACGACGACGCCTACCGGGCGTGGCGGCGCGCCCGCCGCACGGGCCGCTGGCGCGCCGCGGAGCGCCGGGCGATTGCGCTGCGCGACCGGCTCGCCGAGCACCTGCCGCTCTTCCTCGCGTTCTACCGCGCCGACAACGCGACCGGCACGAAGGCGCCCGACGACCTGCGCTGGTTCGAGCGCCTCGTGGCCTAGCCCTGGGGCGGCGGAGTGGTCCCGGTCGCCGTGCCGGCGCCGGTTCCAGTGCCGGTGCCGGTGCCAGTGCCGGTCCCGTCGGCCGGGGGCGACGTGGTGCCGCCGCCGTTGGACGGCGCCTGCGGGCTCGGCGCCGGCTGGACCGGCGCGGGCTGCTGCGTGGTGCCCGGCGTGGACGGCGGCGGCGTGGTGTTGGTCGGCGCCGGGGTCGGGGGAGGCGTGGTGGGCGTCGCCACGACGCCGCCCGTGGCGCCCGGCGCCGGCGTCGCCACGGCCGGCGTGGGCACGGTCTCGGGCTGCAGCGAGCTCTTGGCGCTCGGGTGCTGGCTCTCGTAGATCGACATCGCCTGGCCCATGAAGGTGCCCCAGATCGCGGCGGGGTACGTGCCGCCCGCGACCGGCTGGCCGTTGAAGGAGAACGTCGGCGGCGTCATCGCCTTCACCGAGTCCGGGTAGCCGACCCAGACCGCGACGGTGTAGCGCGGGGTCCAGCCCACGAACCAGGCGTCGCCGTAGTTCTCGGTCGTGCCGGTCTTGCCGGCCACGAGGATGTCCGGGCCGAGCGATGCGCGCTTGCCGGAGCCGATCCGCACGACGCCCTCGAGGATCGACTGCACGTTGCCCGCGGTCGCCGCCGGCAGCACGCGCTTGACCCGCCGGTGGTTGACGGCGTGCCCGCCCGACAGCAGCCGGGTCGACACGAGCTGACCGCTGCCGTTCTTGGGCTCCTCGATCGCCTTGATCCCGACCGGGCCGGGGACGGTCCCCCGCTTGCCGCGGTCCTGATAGGTCTGGACACCCGGGCTCAGGCTGCCGTAGACCAGGTTGCCGCCGGAGGCGAAGGACTCGTAGGCGTGCGCCATGTCGAGCACGGTCACGCCTTCAGAGAGGCCGCCGAGCGTCATCGCGTAGTTGCTGGAGACGGGCGTGCGCACGCCCATGCGCCGGGCGAGCCGGGCGATCCGCTTCGTCCCGACCTTGAGCCCCAGCTCGGCGTAGACCGAGTTGTCCGAGAACGCCGTCGCATTGGCGAGGTTGGTCACGCCCGAGTAGGCGTTGTCGTAGTTGTTGACGACGAAGTGCTCGACGCAGCTGCCCTTGCGGTGGGTGACGCAGAAGTCCTTCTTGCGCGAGCTGAAGGTCGAGTTCTGCGAGTAGCCGCGCTGCAGCGCCTCGGCGAGCGTGAACGGCTTGAAGGAGGAGCCCGGCTGGCGCTGGCCCTGGGTGGCGAGATTGAACGGGTGCTGGTTGTAGGCGTCGTTGTTGCCGCCCACCATCGCCAGCACCTCGCTGGTGCGGTTGTCGAGCGCGACGAGGGCGGCGGAGGGCACGCCGGCCGTCCCCGGGTGCGGCCCGAGCCACTGGGTGATCGCGCCCTGCGCGGCGTCCTGCAGGGTCGAGTCGATCGTCGTCTGGACCCGCAGGCCGCCCTCGAACGCCTTGCCGGCGCCGACCTGGTCGACCACCTGCTGGCGCACCCAGGTCGTGAAGTACGGGTACTTGGAGGTCTCCTGGGGCGGCTGGATCTCGTCGCGCGTCGGCAGCGGCTGGGCCAGCGCCGCCCGGTACTGCGGCTCGGTGATGTAGCGCTGCGCGTACATGTGCTGGAGCACGAGGTTGCGGCGCACCCTGGCGGCCTGCGGATGCGCGACCGGGTCGTAGCCGCTGGGGGAGGAGACGACGCCGGCGATCAGCGCGGCCTGGGCCGGCTGCAGCAGCGAGGCGCAGCGGCGCTGGCCGGCGGCGGAGCCGCACAGCGGGCTCGGCCCCCGCAGGCCGAAGTCCGCGCCGAAGTAGGTGCGCGCCGCCGACTCGATCCCGTAGGCGCCGTTGCCGAAGTAGATCGTGTTGAGGTAGTTGCGCAGGATGCGCTCCTTGTCCCACTTGCGCGTCATGTGGAACGCCATCGCCGCCTCGCGCAGCTTCTGGAAGATGGTCCGGTTGTTCTGGGCCTCGAGCCGGTTCTTGACCAGCTGCTGGGCGATCGTCGAGCCGCCCTGCGCCGCCCGGCCGTTGACGACGTCCTGCCACAGCGCGCGCGTGATGCCGCGCAGGTCGACGCCGGAGTTGGTGTAGAAGCGGCGGTCCTCGATGGCGACGATCGCGTGTTTCATGACGGGCGCGATCTCGTTCGAGCGCACCAGCAGGCGGTTCTCGTTGCCGGTCAGGACACCGAGGTCGTGGCCGTTGCGGTCGACGATCCGCGACTGGCGCGTGGCGACGTCGAGCACGTCGATCTCCGGCAGGTCGGACGCGACGGCCATCATCATCCCGAACACGGTCGAGACCGCGGCCAGGATGCCCAGGCCCCCCACCAGGAAGCCGAGCCTGAGCCACTTGATCTTCGGCCGCGGCGCCGGCTCGGACGGCGTTCCGCCGTTGCCGTTCCCGTTGCCGTCGCCGCCGTCGACGGCCACCAGCGGAGGGCGGCCGTTGCCGTTCTCCCGGCGGGCGCGGCGGCCGCGGCGGGGCCTGGGCGCGCCGGCCGGTGGCGGCACCGCGGGTCCGTAGATCGCGGCGATCGCGTCGGACGGGTCGAGCGCCGTGCCCTCCTCGTGTCGAGGGGCGGATGTCGGTTCGGTGTCGCGCTCGTGATCGCTCATGGGCTGCGTCCGCCCCGGAGGGCGGGCGCCCGGCTCCCTTCGCGCGTCCAGCGCTCGGGCGCGCGTCCTCACGCAGCGACACCCCTGGGTTCCGGGAACGCCGTGGCGGCAGGCCCCGGCGGGGTGGGAACTCTACCATTGGGGCGGATGGCTGAACCCTCCCCGGAGGCGGCCCGGACCGCCGCGCACCTGGCCCGCAACGCGGTCGACTGCCTGCCGGCGGGCGCGCTGGCGGAGCGGCTGGGCCTCGGCCGGCCGCTGCGCGTGAAGCTCGGGGTGGACCCGACCGCGCCCGACCTGCACCTCGGTCACACCGTCGTCCTGCAGAAGCTGCGCGAGTTCCAGGACGCGGGGCACGTCGCCGTCCTGATCATCGGCGACTACACGGCGCGCGTCGGCGATCCCTCCGGGCGCTCGGCCACGCGGCCGGTGCTGTCGGGAGCCGAGATCGACGCGCACGCGCACACGTACGTGGACCAGGCGTCGCGGATCCTGCGCACTGAACCCGGTGCGCTCGAGATCCGCCGCAACGGCGAGTGGCTCGACATGCCGATGGAGGAGCTGTTCCGGCTCGTCCGCCACCCGACGGTCGCCCGCCTGCTCGAGCGCGACGACTTCGCCAAGCGCTACGCCGCGCACCAGCCGATCTCGCTGCTCGAGCTGCTGTACCCGGTGCTCCAGGGCTACGACTCGGTGGCCGTGCGCGCCGACGTCGAGCTCGGCGGGACCGATCAGACCTTCAACCTGCTGATGGGCCGCGACCTGCAGTCCGCCTACCGGCAGCCCGAGCAGATCGTGCTCACGACGCCGCTCATCAACGGCACCGACGGCGTGCGCAAGATGTCGAAGTCCTACGGCAACCAGGTCGGGATCACCGACCCGCCGGAGGAGATGTACGGGCGCATCCTCTCGATCCCCGACGCGCTGCTGGGGGAGTGGTACGACGTCCTGCTCGGGACGGCGCCGCCGGAGGGCGGCGGTCGCGAGGCCAAGCGGGCGCTGGCGCGCGCGCTGGTCGACCGCTTCCACGGGGAGGGGGCCGGGGAGGCCGCCGAGCGGCACTTCGACCGCGTGTTCGTCCGCCACGAGGCGCCCGAGGACGTGCCCGAGGCGCCGTTCTCGGTCGCCGACGGGATCGTCCACCTGCCGGCGCTGATCGCGGACGTCTTCGGCGGCTCGCGCTCCGACGCGCGCCGGACGCTGGCCCAGGGCGGCGTGAGGCTCGACGGCGAGCCGCTCGCAGGCGACCAGCTCGACGTGGGCGCCGACCGCCTCGACGGCGCCGTGCTGCAGGTCGGCAAGCGCCGTTTCGCGCGGCTGCGCCGGGTCGCCGGCTGACCGGGCCCGCGATCGCGGCGGCAGGGCTCCCGGAGCCTGCTACTGTTCCGCGCCGCAGCGGTTGAGACCGCGCTGGAGCGGTCAGCCCGGAACCTTCCGGGCCAAGCCGCGAGGCGCTATCATCCACTGCCCCCCTTGGAGCGTCCCAATCGGACGCCCCCGGGTGCGCAGGACGAGGGAATCCCCCTCGACGGGCGCGCCGGTCTTTGAAAACTCAACAGCATGCACACACAGTCCCCTGCCGGGGGACTGATATGTGCGTCCAGATTCGACCTGTTCCGCCCCACCCTGTCGGGCGGACGGGACAAAGTAATTCAATCGTCGCTGGTCCGGCGCCCCCACGGTGTACTCGGGGGCCCCACATGGTCCGGCGGCGCTCTTCATGAAGTTCACTTCACGGAGAGTTTGATCCTGGCTCAGGACGAACGCTGGCGGCGTGCTTAACACATGCAAGTGGAGCGACGAACCGGGGCTTGCCCCGGGGCAAAGCCGCGAACGGGTGAGTAACACGTGGGTAACCCACCTCGATGACCGGGACAACCCGGGGAAACTCGGGCTAATACCGGATGTGCTCTTCTCCTTCAAGGGAGTTGAGGAAAGGTAGCTTTGGCCTCCGCATCGAGACGGGCCCGCGGCCCATTAGCTTGTTGGTGGGGTAACGGCCTACCAAGGCAGCGATGGGTAGCTGGTCTGAGAGGACGATCAGCCACACTGGGACTGAGACACGGCCCAGACTCCTAC
>JAXDHL010000459.1:0-11417 GCA_034664525.1 Solirubrobacteraceae bacterium | reverse complement strand
GTGCGGTCGGCCGCGATCAGCTTCAGCGCGACCGGCCGCTGCAGGCGCAGCTCGGTCGCGCGGTACACGACGCCCATGCCGCCACGCCCGGCCATGCCGTCGATCCGGCATCCCGCGAAGACGTCGTCGGTGGACAGCTCGGACACGCAGAGAGCGTAGGCTCGAAGCATGGCGGCCATCACGTTCGCCGGGGGCAATCTGGACCGCGCCACCGACCGGCGCGCCGACGCCGAGTGGGTCCTCGCCGCCCGTTCGGACCCGCGGGCGCGGGCGGTCGTCGCCTCCAGTCACGGCGTCCTGCTCGACGGCGCCGCGCCGCAGCCGGGGGCCGATGCCTGGGCGGCCGGAGTGGGCGACGCGCTGCGCCCGTGGCTGGTCGAGCTCGACGACCGCGAGGCGATCCTGCTCGGCCTGACCGCCGACGGCACGCCGTTGTGGGCGGTCGAGGCGGCGGGGGAGGAGGACCTCACCGGACTGCGCGAGGCCGCGCCGCTGCTGTCCGCCGCCGACGCCGGCCTGCTCGCGCACGCTCAGCAGCTGCTGCACTGGCGCCGCACCCACCGCTTCTGCGGGACCTGCGGGCACCCGACCGAGCCGCGCGAGGCCGGCCATGTGCGCGTGTGCGACAACGGCCATCAGATCCACCCGCGCACGGACCCGGTCGTGATCATGCTCGTCGTCGACCCCGAGCGGGATCGTGTGCTGCTCGGCCGCCAGCCGTCGTGGCCGGCCGGGCGCTACTCGGCGCTGGCCGGCTTCGTCGAGCCGGGGGAGACGCTCGAGGCCGCCGTGGCGCGAGAGGTGCGCGAGGAGGCGCGCGTCGACGTGTCCGACGTGCGCTACTGCGCGTCCCAGCCGTGGCCGTTCCCGGCCAACCTGATGCTGGGCTTCGAGGCGACGTGGACGGCCGGCGAGGTACGGGCGGACGAGGCCGAGCTCGAGGACGCTCGGTGGTTCACGCGCGGCGAGCTCGAGGCCGCCGCGCGTGAGGATCCGGGCTGCGTGCTGCTGCTCCCGCCGCCGCTGGCGATCGCGCGGCGGCTCATCGACGAGTGGCTTACGGCAGGTGCATGAGGTGCTGACCTCCGCATCGCCGAGCCTGCGGAGTTCCGTGCGTGGGCGTCATCCGCTGACGGTGCCGCGCAGGTGCGGCTTGCCCGACCGCGCGTCGGTGACGCCGAACGCCCGCCGATCGCCCTCGGGCCAGGACGCGAACGCCGCCTTGGCGGGGATCGTCATCGGCAGCTTGAACTGCACGGCGGCGGTGTAGCCGTCGGCGGGCAGGTGCCCGTCGAGCGCGGCCAGGCAGCGGGCCTTGACCCACATGCCGTGGGCGATCGCCGACGGGAAGCCGAACAGCCGCGCGGTCAGCGGGTGCAAGTGGATCGGGTTCGCGTCCCCGGACACCGCGGCGTAGCGGCGCCCGATGTCGCCCGGCACCTTCCAGATCGACGAGCCCTCGGCGGATCCGGCGGCGCCCGGATCGCGCGGCGTCTTCCCGCCGTCCGACGACGAGCCCTCGCGGTGCAGGTAGGTCGAGGTCGAGTGCCACACCGGCTCGCCCGCCACCGTCGCCTCGGCGACGACGTCGAACTGGCGGCCGCGGTCATGGTCGCGCAGGTTCGCGGTCCGCACCGTGAGGTCGAAGCGGTCGTCCCCCGTCAGCGGCCGCAGCACGCTGATCTCGTTGGCGACGTGCACGAGCCCGATCGCCCCGAACGGGAACGACAGCCGCGTCATCAGATCCATGGCATGCGGGAACGCGACGATGTGCGGGTAGGTGGCCGGCAGCCGGTCGGAGACCCGGAACCCGCAGACCTTCTGATAGGCGGTCAGGTGCTCGCGGTCGACCTCGACGCCGGCCTGCTCGATGACGTCGGCCGGCAGGGTCTCGCCGCCGCCCACAAACGGCACGAGCCGGATGAGCGCCTTCGGGTAGGTGGTCAGCGCGCTCATGCGCCGACCAGGTGCTGGCCGTCGACGCGGATCGTGTTGCCGGTCACGCCGCCGGAGGCGGGGGAGGCCAGCCAGGCGATCGTCTCGGCGACGTCGCGCGGCAGCCCGCCCTGCGACAGCGAGTTCATGCGCCGGCCCGCCTCGCGCGTGGCGATCGGCATCGCCGCCGTCATCTGCGTCTCGATGAAGCCCGGGGCGACGGCGTTGACGGTCACGTTGCGCTCGGCGAGGACCGGCGCCATCGCCTCCACGAAGCCGATGATGCCCGCCTTCGACGTGGCGTAGTTGGCCTGGCCCTTCTGGCCGGCGATGCCGTTCATCGACGACAGCGAGACGATCCGGCCGTGCTCCCGCAGCGCGCCGGACTCGAGCAGGGCGTCGGTGAGGCGCTCCTGGGCGGTCAGGTTGATCGCCATCAGGACGTCCCACTGCTCGTCGGTCATGCGCGCCAGCGTGCGGTCCTTGGTGACGCCGGCGTTGTGGACGACGACGTCGACGCCGCCGTGGCGCTCGGTCAGGTGCGCGACGAGCCGCTCCGGCGCGTCCGGCGCGGTGATGTCGAGCTGCAGCGATGAGCCGCCGATCCGGTTGGCGACGGTGGTCAGCGCCTCGCCCGCGGCCGGGATGTCGAGGCAGACGACGTGCGCGCCGTCGCGGGCCAGCGTCTCGGCGATCGACTCGCCGATGCCGCGCGAGGCGCCCGTGACGAGCGCGACCTTGCCGGCCAGCGGGTGCTCCCAGTCGGCCACGCCCTCGGTGGCGCCTTGGCCGATCCGCACGACCTGGCCGGAGACGAACGCGGACCGGGCGCTCAGCAGGAAGCGCAGCGTGCCCTCGATGCCGTCCTCGGCGCCCGGGGCGACGTAGACGAGCTGCGCCGTGGCGCCGGCGCGGACCTCCTTGGCGGCCGAGCGGGTGAAGCCCTCGAGCGCGCGGGCGGCGATCTTCGCCGGCACTGCGGCGGCGTCGGCCGGCGCCGTGCCCAGCACGATCAGGCGCCCGAACGGCGCCAGCCGCGCGATCGAGCCATGGAAGAACGCGTACAGGTCGTGCAGCTCGCCGGAGGTGGTGATGCCCGTCGCGTCGTACACCAGCGCGGCGTAGCGGCGCTCGCCGTCGTCGTTGCGCTTGGCGCCGCGGACCTTGGCCGCCTTGGCGACGTGCGGCGAGTGCACGAACCACTCGGCGCCCGCGTCGCCGAGCACCCGGGCGACCGTCCCGGCGAGGCGGCCACCCGGCGCGCCACCGATCAGCGCGGGCCCGTCCAGCAGGTCCTGACCCGGCTCGTAGCGCCGCAGCTCCTTGGGCGACGGGAGCCCGAGCTGCTTGACCAGGAACTTCCCGGGGGGCGACCCGGCGAACTGCGTGTATCGGTCGGCCATTTCAGAAACAGTATCGTTTGTGACCATGAGTCCCGACCAGTCAGTGCGCGACGCCGTCATCGTCGGCGGCAACCGGATCCCGTTCGCCCGGTCCAACGGCCCCTACTCGGAGGCGTCCAACCAGGACATGCTGACCGCGGCGATCGACGGCCTGGTCGCGCGCTTCGGGCTCCAGGGCGAGCGCCTCGGCGAGGTCGTCGCCGGCGCCGTGCTCAAGCACTCGCGGGACTTCAACCTCGCGCGCGAGTGCGTGCTCGGCTCCGCGCTCGACCACGCCACGCCCGCCCACGACGTCCAGCAGGCGTGCGACACCGGCATCCAGGCCGCGCTGAGCGTCGCCAACAAGATCCGGCTCGGCGAGATCGAGGCCGGGATCGCCGGCGGCGTCGACACCACCTCCGACGCACCGATCGCGGTCAACGAGGACCTGCGTCACGTCCTGCTAGAGGCCAACCGCGCCAAGAGCCTCGCCGCGCGGGTCAAGCTCCTCGGCTCCCTGCGCCCCGGCCAGATCGTGCCGGAGACCCCCCGCAACGAGGAGCCGCGCACGGGCCTGTCGATGGGCGAGCACCAGGCCCGCACCACCGAGCGCTGGAACATCAGCCGTGAGGATCAGGACGAGCTGGCCGTCACCTCGCACAAGCACCTCGCCGCCGCGTACGACCGCGGCTTCATGGACGACCTGATGACGCCGTTCCTCGGCGTCACGCGCGATCAGAATCTGCGTCCGGACTCCTCGCTGGAGAAGCTCGCGAAGCTCAAGCCGGTCTTCGGCGACCGCGAGAAGGGCACGATGACCGCGGCCAACTCGACGCCGCTGACCGACGGCGCCGCCGTCGTCCTACTGGCGTCGCGCGACTGGGCCGAGGCGCGCGACCTGCCGGTGCTGGCCCGCATCACGCACGCCGAGACCGCCGCCGTGGACTACGTGCACGGCGACGAGGGGCTGCTGATGGCGCCGGTCTACGCCGTCCCGCGCCTGCTCGCGAAGGCCGGCCTGACGCTGCAGGACTTCGATCTCTACGAGATCCACGAGGCGTTCGCCGCGCAGGTGCTGACCACGCTCGCCGCGTGGGAGGACGCCGCCTACTGCCGCGACAAGCTGGGCCTCGAGACGCCGCTCGGCGCGATCGACCGTTCCAAGCTCAACGTCAACGGCTCCAGCCTGGCGGCCGGGCACCCGTTCGCCGCGACGGGCGGGCGCATCCTGGCGACGGTCGCGAAGGAGCTCGACGAGCGCGGCTCAGGCCGCGCACTGGTGTCGATCTGCGCCGCCGGCGGCCAGGGCGTGGTCGCGATCGTGGAGAAGTAGCCTCGCCGCCGTGAAGCGCCCGTTCGACGCCGACGGGCTGCTCGGGTTCCTGGCCCCGCGCTGCGTCCCGGGCGTCGAGGAGGTCGAGGGCCGCGTCTACCGGCGCGCGGTCGGCGGCGAGGCGCTCGAGATCGAGCTGCTCGCTGACGGTGTCAGAGGCGACCCGGTCCTCGCCCGCGCGGTCTGCGACCTCGACGCCGACCCGGCGGCGATCGATGCCCGCCTCGCCGCGGTGCCGGCGCTGGCGCCGCTGGTGCGGGCGACGCCGGGCATCCGGGTGCCGGGGACGGCCGACCCGACCGAGCTGGCGGTGCGGGCCTTGCTCGGTCAGCAGATCTCGGTCGCCGCCGCGCGCACGCTCGCCGGCCGGCTGACCGCGCGGCTGGGCGTGCCGCTCGCGCGCCCGCGCGGCGCCGTCACCCACGCGTTCCCGGAGCCGGCGGCGCTCGCGCGGCTGGACCCCGAGGAGCTCCCGATGCCCCGCGCCCGCGGCCGTGCGCTCGTCGGCCTCGCCGGCGCGCTGGCGGACGGGCTGCCGGTCGAGCGCCAGGCGCTGCTCGGGCTGCGCGGGATCGGACCGTGGACGGCCGACTACGTGGCGCTGCGCACGGGCGACCGCGACGTCCTGCTGCACACCGACCTCGGCGTCCGGCACGCGCTGCGGGCGCTCGGCGTCGAGGAGCTGCGGCCGTTCGCGGAGGCCTGCCGCCCGTACGGCTCCTACGCGACGCTGCATCTCTGGCGATCGCTCGGCGCACCGGCCGTAGCCTCGATGGCTTGACGACGATCGAAGACCGCGCCCTCGGCGCGCTGCGCACGCTGATCGGGCCCGCCCACCCGGACGCCGAGCCGCGCCCGCACCAGCTGGAGGCCGTGCTCGACCTGGCCCGCGACCGCGCGCGCGTGCTGTGCGTGCAGCGGACCGGCTGGGGCAAGTCGGCGGTCTACTTCGTCGCGACCTCGCTGCTGCGCGCCGACGGCGCCGGGCCGACGCTGATCGTCTCCCCGCTGCTGGCGCTGATGCGCAACCAGATCGCCGCGGCCGAGCGGCTCGGCATCCGGGCGCACACGGTCAACTCCACCAACCGCGACGCGTGGGCCGACGTCCGCGCGCTGCTCGCCGACGACGCCGTCGACCTGCTGCTGATCTCGCCCGAGCGGCTCAACAACCCGCAGTTCCGCGAGTCGATGCTGCCGCTGTTCGCCGAGCGCGTCGGGCTGCTGGTGGTCGACGAGGCGCACTGCATCTCCGACTGGGGCCACGACTTCCGGCCGGACTACCGGCGCATCGCCGACGTGCTGGACCGGCTGCCCGACGGCGTCGCCGTGCTCGGCACGACCGCGACCGCCAACGACCGCGTGGTCGCCGACGTCGCGGAGCAGCTGGGGGAGGGCGGCGCAGAGCCCCTGCGCACCTACCGCGGCCCGCTCGGGCGCCGCTCGCTGCGCCTGGAGGTCGTCGAGCTGCCCGCGCCCGCCGACCGGCTCGCCTGGCTGGCGACCTGGCTGCCGCAGCTCGAGGGCTCGGGGATCGTCTACACGCTCACCAAACGCGACGCCGAAGCGGTCGCCGACTGGCTCCGCACCCGCGGGATCGCCGCCGAGGCGTACTCCGGCGAGGTCGACGCGGACGCCCGGATCGCGGTCGAGGACCGGCTGCTGCGCAACGAGGTCAAGGCCGTCGTGGCCACCAGCGCGCTCGGGATGGGCTACGACAAGGGCGACCTCGGCTTCGTCGTGCACTACCAGGCGCCCGGCTCGGTCATCGCCTACTACCAGCAGGTCGGCCGCGCCGGCCGCGGCGTCGACCGCGCCGACGTCGTGCTGCTGCGCGGCGCCGAGGACCGCCGGATCCAGGACTTCTTCATCGAGCAGGCGTTCCCGCGCCGCGAGCACGTCGAGGCGGTGCTCGAGCATCTGCGAGCGTCGCCCGACGGCGCGACGACGCCCGAGCTGACGAGCGTCGTCAACCTCGGGCGTGGCCGGCTGGAGGCGATGCTCAAGGTGCTCGACGTCGAGGGCGCCGTCGGCCGCGACGGCTCGCGCTGGGTCGCGATCCCGGACGCCGGCTGGACCTACGAGGCCGAGCGCTACCGGGCGGTCACCGAGCTGCGGCGCCACGAGCAGGCGGCGATGGCGCGCCTCGGCGCCGACGGGCGCTGCCTGATGCGAGCGCTGCAGGAGGAGCTCGACGACCCGGATCCCGTCGACTGCGGGCGCTGCGCCGTCTGCACGGCGCCGCGCTTCGACGCGCCGCTCGACCCGGAGCTCGTGCGCGCCGCCGCGCTCCACCTGCGCGCCCGCCCGCTGCCGGTCGAGGCCAAGAAGATGGCGCCGGACGCCGAGGGCCGGATGCGCAAGATCCCCGACGACGCGCGGCTGGAGGAGGGGCGGGCGCTCGCCCGCGCCGGCGACGGCGGCTGGGACCCGCTGGTGCAGGCCGGCCGCCGGGCGAACGGCGGCGGCTTCGCGGACGAGCTGGTCGAGGCGGCGGCCGAGCTCGTGCGCAGCTGGTCGCCCGGCGTGGCCTGGGTCGCCGCCGTGCCGTCGCGCTCGGCCGACACGCGCGGCTTCGCGCGCGGGCTCGCGCAGCGGCTGGGGCTGGACTTCGCGGACGTGCTCGAGCGCGCCGACGAGCGCCCGCCGCAGCGCGAGATGGCCAACGCGGCCGCCCAGGCCGCCAACGTGCGCGGGGCGTTCGCGGTCACCGGCGAGCTGCCGCCGGGGGCGGGCCTGCTCGTCGACGATCTGCGCCTCAGCGGCTGGACGCTGGCGATGGTCGGCGGCCAGCTGCGCCGCCGCGGCGCGCCGGCGGTGTTCCCGCTGGCGCTGTCGACGGCGTTCTGACGGCGCCCTCGAGCGGCGCGCCCGCGACGAGCGCGTCCTTGGCCGGCCGCTGGAGCCGCTTGATCCGGCCCTCGAGCGACCGCGCCGTGCGGTGGTCCGCGGTCTCCCAGGCGGCGGCCAGCGCCAGCGGCCCGCGCGACCGGGTGTAGCGTGCGCCACGCCCCTCGCGGTGCGCTGCCACGCGCGCGTCGAGATCGACGGTCCACCCGCAGTAGAGGCTGCCGTCGGCGCAGCGCAGGAGATACACGTAGGCCATCGGTGGACACAGGTTCGCCGCTCGGGCCGATTCCCCGTCAAGCCGGAGGCCGGTTCTGCCGTTGGGTGACCATGGCGACCATCGAGACCACCCCTGCTGTCCTGACGAGCGGTGTTGACGGCTACCCGGCCGGGACGCACGGCCACGTAGCCGGCCGCCGGCAGGGCTGCCTCGTGTTCATCCCGGACGCGCCGGTACGCGTGGCGCGCTGGGCGCGCCCGCGCACGAGCCTGCTGGTGCCGCCGGCGCTCGTCATCGCCCTGCACTGACGCGGGGGGCGCCTCAGCGCCGGAACGCTCCGTGACAGTCCTGTATCTGGACAGGAAACCCGCTGCAAGCTGTGGTACAACCGCACCTGCCGGGCACGGGTCCGGCGAGCGATCAACGCAGTGCCGCACCCGCAGTCGTAGCTCTTGAGCCGCCTCCGCGAAGCGCAGCACCCGAATTTCCGTGGAGGATCCATGGCAACCGGAACCGTCAAGTGGTTCAACAACGACAAGGGCTTCGGCTTCATCACGCCGGACGAGGGCGGCAAGGACCTGTTCGTCCATCACTCGGCGATCCAGGGCAGCGGCTTCCGCTCGCTCGCCGACGGCGCCCGCGTCTCCTACGAGTCCGAGGAGGGCCCGAAGGGCCCCAAGGCCGTGAACGTCATCCAGCAGTAGGACCCGGATTTCCCCAACGCCCGCCTCGTGCGGGCGTTGGGCATCGCGCGCCTCGGGCGCGCCTTGGCAGACTGACCGCGTGCGTCTGCTCTTCGTCTGCCTCGGGAACATCTGCCGGTCGCCGACCGCCGAAGGGGTGATGCGGCACCTCGTGGCCGGGGCCGGCCTGGACGGCACGGTCGTGATCGACTCCGCGGGGACGGGGTCCTGGCACCTTGGCTCGCCGCCCGACGCGCGCTCGACCGCGGCCGCCCGCCGGCGCGGGATCGTCCTCGAGGGCGCGGCGCGGCAGGTGACGCGCGCGGACTTCGCCCGCTACGACCTTCTGGTGGCGATGGACGCCTCGAACCAGCGCGACCTGCTGCGGCTCGCACCGGACGAGGCCGCGCGCGCGAAGGTCGTCGCGCTGCGCGAGTTCGATCCGCTCGCGGTCCGCGACGGCGAGCTCGACGTGCCCGACCCGTACTACGGCGGCGAGCACGGGTTCGAGCACGTCCTCGACGTCGTCGAGCGCGCCTGCCGCGGGCTGCTCGACGACGTGCGCGCGAAGCTCGGCGAGATCGCGTGATCGACGCGATCGCCCGGGCATGCCGATCAGGCGTGGCACGCAGCCGCCCGGTGGCCGGCGGGTCGATCAACGAGGCCCTGTTCGTGGAGCTCGAGGACGGGCGCGAGCTGTTCGTCAAGCACCGCGCGGACCCGCCGCCCGGCTTCTACGCGGCCGAGGCGGCGGGCCTGGAATGGCTGTCTTCGGTCGGGGCGCTGCCGCTTCCCGCCGCGGTCGCCGTTGAGGAGACCTTCCTCGCGCTCGGCTGGGTGGCCTCGGCGGCCCGGGCCGCGGGGTTCGACGCCGCGCTCGGTCGCGGGCTGGCGCGGCTGCACGCGGCCGGTGCGTCGCGCCACGGCGCGACGGGCGACGGCGGGCCGACCTTCATCGGCCCGCTGCGGCTCGCCAACGACAGCGCGACCTCGGACTCGTGGGCGGCGTTCTACGCCGAGCGGCGGCTCGCGCCGCTGCTCGAGATGGCCGCCGGTGCCCGCGCGCTGCCGTCCGGCGCCGGCCGGCGGATCGAGTCGGTGATCGGCCGGCTCGGGGAGCTATGCGGCCCGGAGGAGCCGGTCGCGCGGCTGCATGGCGACCTCTGGAGCGGGAACGTGATGACCGGCCCGGACGGCGAGCCGGTGCTCGTCGACCCGGCGGCCTACGGCGGCCACCGCGAGATCGACCTCGCGATGCTGTCGCTGTTCGGCTCGCCCGGGCCCGAGTTCCTGGCCGCCTACGAGGACGCCGGACCGCGGCTCGCGGACGGACACGAGGAGCGCGTCGAGCTCTTCCAGCTGCTGCCGCTGCTCGTCCACGCGGTGCTGTTCGGAGGTGGCTACGGCACCGCCGCCGATCGCGCGGCGGCTTGTTATCGATGATTCCGTCCGGTCCGGAAGGTCCTATGTACAGGAGCGCGAACTTCCGGACCGATGACCTTCCCGATTGTCACCGAGACCAGCAGGCCGCCTGAGCCGGTGGTCCCCGACCCGTTCATCGACGACGTGACGATCCTCGCGCCCGCCGACGCTCCGCCGCTGCCCGAGCCGCGGCGCCGGCGCATCTGGGACTGACCACCGCGTCAGGAGATGCGCGGCTGGCCCGACCCGGCCAGCCCCTCGAGCGTCGCCAGCGCGCGGCGCAGCCCGGGCCCGGTGATCCGGCCGGCCCACAGGTCCTGCATCCGGAACCCGAGGTCGGCCGTCCGCATCCGCTCACGCAGCCGCTCGTCGCGCTCGATGCGACGCATGATCACCAGCAGCCCGCGAAGGTCCGCGATCTCCTGGTCGATCTCCGACAGCGTCCGCTTCAGCGGTGCCCGTCCGTTCGGTTCCATCCGATCCACTCCCACTCGAGACGTCGCGCTCCGGCGAACCTCGGGTTTCGAGCGCGCGGCCATGGTTCCTGCCGGTGCGCCACTGCTAGATTCACTCCGCTCGCGGAGGGCGTAGCTCAGTTGGTAGAGCTCCGGGTTGTGGTCCCGGCGGTCGGGGGTTCGAGTCCCCTCGCTCTCCCCTCGAAGAACCCCTGCTCGTGCGGGGGTTCTATCGTCGGGGTGAGTGCCAATTGGCATCGTGGGGGCAACAGGGGGGACGCGGGAAGTGCCGACGCCCTCTGCCGGGGAAGGACTAGCGTCCGCCGCACGAACCCTGGTGGGGCGCTATGCACCCAGTTACGGTGGACCTATTCGGTGACCTCGGGGTCAACCTCTTAGCTAGCGCCATCTTCGCCCTAGGTCTGGCTTTCGCTGGTCGGTGGCTCTGGCCGCGTGCGCGCTATCGGTACGGGCTTTGGAAGGTGCGCCGGCGGGGGGATGCACTTCTGAGCACGCTCGAAACCGCCGTCGCCTATCGGGCCCATCTAGCTTCATCCCGACCGGCCCAGGCCAGCAGGTCAAGGTCGTGTGGTTCCGACCGACTGCTGACGGCAAGGAGCTCTTCATGTACGAGCAGGTCGGGCATTCGCCAGAAGGGCAGGAGCACATGCGCCTGCCGATCGGTTCAGGGATCGCGGCCGAGCCTTCACCAATTGTGAACCGCTCTAGCGCGGAGCGACTTCCCGCGTCGAGGTAGGCCTCGAGAAGGTGGGGAAGGGCCGGTTGGTGTCGCCGAGCACGTCAAGTGTCGCGCGGAGGCGGATGGCCAGCGTGGCCTGCAGCCGCTCGTCGGCCCCGGGCCGAGCGCCGAGGCGCCGGTCAGGCGCTCGCCGAGGCCCATGAGGGTCAGGAAGCCGCGGGGCGGACCCATCGCCCCCGCGCAGCTCCCCGGCACTCCGGTGCGCGGCCGGCGAGCGCCTTGAACACCACCAGGATCGAGACGGCGGCCAGCACCGCGCTCTCCATCAGCTCAATTCGCAAGCCGATCACGCACGGATGCGATGCGCCCCCAGCGCGCGGCTCTGGAGCGCGCGGGTGTAGCGCGCCCACACCAAGGGGTGGTAGACGACGCGTCCGAACCCC
>JAXDHL010000458.1:0-2720 GCA_034664525.1 Solirubrobacteraceae bacterium | reverse complement strand
TCGAGGTGATGTGGCACGGCCCCAAGGTCGCCGAGGCCAACCTGGAGCTCGGGGGCAAGGCGAGCGAGTGGGACGCGGCCGACGAGAGCCTCAAGTCGTTCGCGCACATGGCCGTCGCGGCACAGGTTGGCTGCAGCTGGTGCCTCGACATCGGCTACTTCCAGGCGCAGAACCAGAACCTGGACATCGCCAAGGCCAGCCGGGTGCCGCGTTGGCGGGAGTCGGACGTGTTCACGCCGCTGGAGCGCGACGTCATGGAATACGCCGAGGCCATGACGAACACGCCGCCGACCGTCACCGACGAACTGTCCGGGCGCCTGCTCGATCGGCTCGGCCCGGCGGCGATGGTCGAGCTCACCGCGTTCATCGCATTTTCGAACTTCTCGACCAGGAGTAACACGGCGCTCGGGATCGAGTCGCAGGGCTTCTCCTCTGCCTGCGAGATTTCGCTGGCCGTGCGCTCTGAGATTCCGGCGGTAGCGTCGACGCCGTGACCGACGACCCGTTCGTCGACCATCGCAGCCTGCTCTTCACCGTCGCCTACGGGATGCTCGGCTCCGCGGCCGATGCCGAGGATGTCGTGCAGGAGACCTGGCTGCGGTGGGCCGACATCGGCGACGCTGGCCGGGACGACGTGCGCGACCCGCGCGCGTACCTGGTCCAGATGGTCACCAGGCAGGCGCTGAATCGGCTGCGCACGCTGGCCAGGCAGCGCGAGGACTACGTCGGGGAGTGGCTGCCCGAGCCGTTGCTGACGAGCCCCGACGTGGCTGAGGACGTCGAACTCGCCGAAAGCGTCTCGATCGCGATGCTCACCGTGCTCGAGACGCTCGGACCGGCCGAGCGCGCGGTCTTCGTGCTGCACGAGGTGTTCGACGTGCCCTACGACCAGATCGCCGAGGCCGTGGGCAAGTCCTCTGAGGCGGTCAGGCAGATCGCGCACCGGGCGCGCCGACACGTGACCTCGCGGCGCCCTCGGATGGAGGTGAGCCGCACCGAGCAGCAACGGGTCGTGGAGCGGTTCCTCGCCGCCGTCACCACGGGTGACGTGCGGGGCCTGATGGACGTGCTCGCACCCGACGTCGTCCTGGTCGCCGACGGCGGGGGCCTGGCTCCGGCGGTCCGGCGCCCGATCGAGGGCATGGAGCGGGTGGCGGCGTTCCTCTCTCGCTTCTCGCAGGTCGCGCCGGGCGCGGAGATCACCACGCTGCTGATCAACGGCGCGGTCGCGGCCCGGATCGACCCGGCCGGCAAGTTCAACACCGCCCTCACCTTCGTGGTCGAGGACGGCCGGATCGCCCGCATCTACGTGATCCGCAATCCGCACAAGCTCGGGCGACTGGAAGAGGTGGCGGAGCTGCGGCGGTGAATCAAACCCGGCGACCGCACTTACTTCAAGCCCGGCGAGAACCACTGGCGCGGTCCCCCCCACCTTCATGACCCACAACGCCATGCAAGAAGCCGACGACACCGGCTGCCCCCTCACCTGAACGATCTTCGACGGGACGCCCGACGCGGCCACTCTGCGCGTCGTGCTGGTCGTCGCGGGCGCGCTGACCGGCTGCCTGGGCGCGTACGCGGTCGGCTCGGTCGCGCTCCCGCTGGTCGTCGCGTTCACCGCGCTCGCGCCGGCCGGGCGGGCCGGGCCCCTCGCCCGCGCGGTCGATGGCCTGCACGCGCTGCACGACGGCCGTCCCGGCGACTACGTGGCCTGGACCGTGGCCGGCGCCGCGCTGCTCGGCGTCCTGTCTGCGGTCCTGCTCCGGCCGATGAGTCGCGGCCGTGGGATCTCATGAGCCTGCATCGCGGGTGGGTAGTACGACCAGTATTGGAAGCGACAAAGGAGCCGTAATGGCGAAGCCGACCGTCGGCCAGTTCATCCTGGAGCGCCTCGCCGAGTGGGGCGTCAATCGCGTGTATGGCTATCCGGGCGATGGCATCAACGGGATCCTGGGCGCGTTTCACGAAGTGGGCGACCGGGTGCGGTTCGTGCAAACGCGCCATGAGGAGTTGGCGTCGTTCGCCGCGTGCGCGCACGCGAAGTTCACCGGCGAGGTGGGCGTCTGCATGGCCACCTCCGGGCCGGGAGCGGTTCACCTGCTCAACGGCCTCTATGACGCCAAGCTCGACCACCAGCCGGTGGTGGCGATCATCGGCCAGCAGGCGCGCAGCTCGCTGGGCGCGAACTATCAGCAGGAGATCGACCTCGACGCGCTCTTCAAGGACGTGGCGGGCGAGTTCGTGCAGACCTGCATGGTGCCCGCGCAGGCGCGCCACCTGGTCGATCGCGCGCTGCGCGTCGCGCTGGCGTCGCGCACGGTGACCGCGATCATCGTCCCGAACGACGTGCAGGAGGAGCCCTACGAGGACCCGCCGCGCGCGCACGGCTCGGTCTTCTCCTCGCCCGGCTACGACCGGCCGCGCATCGTGCCGGCCGGTGACGATCTCCGTCGCGCGGCCGAGCTGCTCAACGCCGGTGAGCGCGCAGCGATACTGATCGGCCAAGGCGCGAAGCGGGCGTCGCGCGAGGTGATCGAGACCGCCGAAGTCCTGGGCGCCGGCGTGGCCAAGGCCCTCAACGGCCGTGCGGCGCTGCCGGACGACCTGCCGTTCGTGACCGGGTCGATCGGACTGCTGGGCACCAAGCCCTCCAACGACATGATGGAGGGCTGCGACACGCTGCTGATGGTCGGCACGAGCTTCCCCTACTCGGAGTGGCT
>JAXDHL010000457.1:0-3484 GCA_034664525.1 Solirubrobacteraceae bacterium | reverse complement strand
GACGTGGACCGTGAGCGGCGCCGCGCCGGGCCGGAGCGCCGACCAGGCGGCGGCCTGCGTGCACGCGAGCTCGAGCACGCGGCGGCCCAGCGCCACGATGAGCCCGCTTTCCTCCGCCACGCCGACGAACGCCTCGGGCAGCAGCAGCCCGCGCTCCGGGTGGCGCCAGCGGACCAGCGCCTCGACCGCCGCGACCGAGCCGTCGGCCAGGTCCACGATCGGCTGGTAATGGACCTCGAGCTCGTCGGTGTCCAGCGCGCGCCGCAGGGCGGCCTCGGTCTGCAGCCGCCCGTCGGCCCAGGCGCGCATCCCGGTGTCGAACAGCTCGATGCGCGCCCGGCCGCGCTCCTTGGCGCGGTACATCGCCGCGTCGGCGTCGCGCAGCAGCGTCTCGGGATCCTCTTCGCCGTCGAGCACCGCGATGCCGATGCTCGCGCCGAGGACGTGCTGGTCGCCGCCGGCGCTGAACGGCGTCGCGAACGCCTCCGACAGCCGCTCGGCGATCCCGAGCGCCATCGCCTCGTCGGCGACCTCCTCGCACAACACGACGAACTCGTCGCCGCCGAAGCGGCCGACGGTGTCGCCCGGCCGGACCGCCGCGCGCAGCCGGTCGGCCACCTCGCGCAGGACCGCGTCGCCGGCGCGATGGCCGAGGCTGTCGTTGACGACCTTGAAGTGGTCGAGGTCCAGGAAGACGAGCGCCACGTGGCCGGGCCGGCGATCGCTGCGCTGCACCGCTTGGGCCAGGCGGTCCATGACCAGTGTGCGGTTCGGGAGCTCGGTGAGCGGGTCGTGCAGCCCGCGGCGGCGGATCTCCTCGTCGCCGGCGAAGCGGTCCAGCGCGTCGCCGAGGACGTTGGCCATCGACTGCAGGAAGCTGATGTCGTCGGCGGTGAACGCCCCCGGACGGGCGCTATAGGCGGCCAGCACGGCGTGCGGCCCACCGCGGCCGGCGACGACGACCGTGACGCCGCTGGCCGCGCCATGGGCGGCGATCAGCTCGGCTTGCACGAAGCGCCGCTCCTTGCGCGCATCCGGCACGATCACCGGCTCCTGGCGGATGAGGGTGAAGCCCTCCTGCCCGTCGGCCCAGCCGGCGGGGACGGTGGCGACGCGCACGAGGCCGTCGTCGAAGCCGCTGCCGGCGCGCAGCAGCATCGAGCGGCCTTCGTCGACGAGCTCGAACAGGGCCGCCTGCTCGACGGCGAGGATGGCCCGCACCGCGTCGACGGCCTGGTCCATGAGGACCGCGGGATGCTCGGACTCCAGCGCGCGCTCGCCGAGCGCGGCGACCGCGGCCTGCTGGGCGGCGCGGCGCTCGAGCTGGTCGATGAGCCGCAGGCGCTCGTTGAGGTCCTGGTAGACCGCGACCACCCCCGTGGTGGCCCCGTGGTCGTCGCGCACGGCGACGGTGTGCACGTGACCCTCGAACTCTTCGCCGCCGCGACGGCGCAGCCGCCACACGCCGGCGTAGCGCCCGTGCTCGAGGAGGGCGTCGCGGGCCGAGTCGACCCGTTCCGGCGGCTCGGCCGTCAGCAGCGTGAGCGGCGAGCGGCCCAGCACCTCGGGCTCGCTCCAGCCGAACATGCGCTGCGCGGCCGGGTTGAAGGCGGTGATCGCGCCCGCGGCGTCGACCGCGCACACCGCGGCGTCGACGTGCTCGAGCGTCGCCGAGTGCAGGCGGACGCGCTCGTAGAGGAGCGCGTTGTCGTAGACGAGCCCGACACGGCTGCCGACGTCGACCGCCAGCGCGAGGTCCTCCTCGGTGTAGGGGCGGCTCCCGCGATCGCGGGTCAGCGTCAGCACGCCCAAGGAGCGTCCGCGGCTGATGAGCGGGACCATGATGAGCGAGCTGACGCCGACGTGCTCCAGGAAGCGCGCGTACGCCGCGCCGGTCGCGCCGCCGGGCACGTGGCGCGGATCGAAGACGGGCTCCTGGGTGGCCAGCACGTGCGCGGACGCGGGCTCGAACGACGTCGGACGGGTCTCGGACGTCGCCTGGGCGACGGCTTCGGACGCGCCGTCGCCGTGCGCGATCGGCCCCGGCACCAGCAGCGTCCCGTCGGGCGAGAGCGTGCGGATGCCGGCCAGATCGCCGAGCATCCGGACGCACCAGCGGATGGTGACCTCGAGCACGGCGACGGGCTCCAGGCCGGCCTGGGTCGCCTGCCGCAGGAGATCGGCCAGGGCGTGGGTCCGCCCCTCGCCGGAGGGGTCGTCGTCGGTGCGGGCGCGATCCAGATCCACGAAGTCCTGCCGTGCATCGGTCGGCTCGCCGGACGGCTTGAGGATCCGGCGCTCGTCCGGACACCGTTTATCGGACCGTCCGCGCGGGCAGTGGGTGGCCATGCCGTCCGCGACCATGCACCGCTCCGCGCCGGGGGACACCCTCCGGGCGCCCCGCACCGACGCCCAGCTGCTGGCCTCGTACGCCGAGAGCCGCGACCCGCAGCTGCGTGAGGCGCTCGTCGAGCGCTTCCTGCCGCTCGCCCGCTCCATCGCCAAGCGCTACCGCAAGGCCGAAGAGCCCTTCGACGACCTCCTGCAGGTCGCCAGCCTGGGCCTGCTGAAGGCGGTCGACCGCTTCGACCCCGCCCGCGGCATCGCCTTCTCCAGCTTCGCCGTGCCGACGATCGTCGGCGAGCTGCGCCGCCACTTCCGCGACCGCTGCTGGTCCGTGCGGCCGCCGCGCGAGCTGCAGGAGCGTGCGCTGGAGGTCGACAAGTACCGCACCGATCTGACCTCCCGCCTGGGTCGCGCGCCCTCGGTGCGTGAGCTCGGTCAGGCCCTGGAGCTCGACGACGAGCAGGTCCTCGAGGCGCTGCAGGCCCAGCAGGGCATGCGCGCGACGTCCCTGGACGCCCCGCGCGGCAACGGCGAGGACAACGACGCCACGCTGGCCGACGCCCATGGCGTCCTGGATCCCGAGCTGACCCGCGCCGAGCACCGCGCGACGCTGGCGCGCCTGTTCGAGCGCCTCGACGAGCGCGAGCAGCGGGTGCTGCGGCTGCGCTTCGAGGAGGACATGACGCAGGAGCAGATCGGCCGGCTCGTCGGCGTGTCCCAGATGCAGGTGTCGCGGATCATCCGCGGTGCCGTCGCCACGCTGTCGGCCGCGCGCGGCGACGACGCGAGCTAAGCGCCGCGCCGGAGGTCGTCGCGGGGATATGGTCCCCTCATGAGCGGCAATCTCGCCACGATCCTGACCGACTCGGCCGCCCGCTTCGGCGACCGTCCGGCACTGCGTCTCGACGATGCGGTCTTCAACTACGCCTTGCTCGACGAGGCGAGCGCCCGCGTCGCGACGCTGCTGAAGGCCAAGGGCCTGAAGACGGGCGACCGCGTCGGGATCATGCTTCCCAACGTGCCGTACTTCCCGGTCGCCTATTACGGCGTCCTGCGGGCCGGCGGCGTCGTCGTGCCGATGAACGTGCTCCTCAAGGGCCGCGAGGTGGGGTTCTACCTCAAGGACCCCGGCGCCGAC
>JAXDHL010000456.1:0-4146 GCA_034664525.1 Solirubrobacteraceae bacterium | reverse complement strand
AGGTCCCGCTCGTGCTGGTGGGCGACCCCGGCCAGTGGGCGCGCGAGCTGCCGGACGTGATCCTCACCGGCGCCGTGTCCGACGACGAGCTGGCGGCGATCTACACCGGCGCTCGCGCGCTCGTGTTCCCGTCCGACGACGAGGGCTTCGGGCTGCCGACGGTCGAGGCGCTCGCCTGCGGAACGCCGGTGGTCGCGTGCGACGTTCCCGCGTTGCGCGAGGTGCTCGCCGGCCGGGCGCGGTTCGTCGACGCCGGCGATCTCGCCGGGCTGCTCGCCGCCGGCGCCGCCGCACGGCGTCCGGCGCCGCCGCCGCCGCCGTGGACCTGGGCCGATGCGGCGCGCGCCACCTGGGACGTCTACGAGCGCGCCGCCGACGGCCGCCCGTAAACACGCCTGGACGAACGTTCCCCTCAACCGGTCGGCTACCCGGCCGATAAGACATTCACCGGCAGGCTCGTGCCGGTTCGGCCGCGGAACGGACCCCCGGCCGACGCTCTACACAGAGGTGGGGAACATGGATGGCTCGATGACGGGTCGGCGCCTGCGGCGCGCGACCCTTGCGCTCGGATGCGCGCTCTCGCTCACGGCCGGGACGGCGCATGCCGCCACGGTCGGCGGCTTCGAAGGCGGCGATGGCGACCAGGCCGCCGCCTGCACCGCGGACGCCCGGGACTGGCAGTGCCTGACCGGCGGTGAGCTGCTGACCGCGACGGACGCGACCGGCACCGGCGACGACGTGTTCGCGAGCGGCAAGGAGGAGACGCCGGACTTCTGGACGTTCACCACGGCCGGGAGCATCCCGGCGAAGACGGACTTCCAGGCCGTGTGGACCAACCTGACCGGCGCGCCCGGTGGGCACACGTTCATGAACCTCGCCTTCAAGCGGGTCTCCGGCGACGGCGACACCTATCTCGGCGTCGAGCTCAACCAGTCGCGCACCCAGTTCACGAACGCCTCGGGCGCGAGCGTCCCCTGCCGCCATGACGGCGACGTCCTGCTCTCGTACTTCGCCGGCTCGTCGCCGAGCGTCACGCTCTACCACTGGGTCGGGAGCTCCGGGCCCGTGAGCTGCCCCGACGGCGGCGGCGGCAACTGGGTGTCCCCGGTGGTCACCGCCGGCGACCAGGCCGCCATGAACCTCGCGCCGGTCACGAACTTCCTCTCGACCGGCACGCTCGGCGCGAGCTTCGACTCCCAGATGTTCGGCGAGGCGGCACTCGACCTGACCGCGGTCGCCGACGCGGTGCAGTACCCGACGAGCTCCTGCGAGTACTTCCGCCAGGTGACCGTGAAGTCGCGCACGTCGTCGTCGATCTCCTCCGAGCTCGCCGACTTCGTCCACGCCCAGGACGTCGTCGCGCGCTCGTGCGAGACGCCGGGCGGCGGCGGCACCGGTGGTGGCACCGGCGGTGGCACCGGCGGCGGCACCGGCGGTGGCACCGGCGGCGGTACTGGCGGTGGCACCGGCGGCGGCACGCCCCCCGACGTCACCGCGCCCGACGTCCCGCTGTTCGCCACCGGGATCGACGGTGCCTCGTCGTGCTCCGGCAACGTCGCGCTCGCCGGCACGGCCGAGCCCGGCAGCGTCGTCACGGTCTACGACGGGACCGCACCGGTCTCGGACTTCGCCGTCGCCGACGGCAGTGGTGGCTGGACGCTGGCGATCAGCGGCGCAGCTGCCGGCACGCACACCTACTCGGCCGAGGCCACGGACGCTGCGGGCAACACCTCGCTGCGCTCTGCCGACGCGACGGTGACGATCGGCGGCTGCCCGCCCGGCGATGGCGCCGGCGGCGGGAGCGGCGGGGGGACGGACCCCGGCACGACCGATCCGGGCACCGGCCCGACCCCGACGGCGGTCCTCGCGGGCCAGCCGACCGGCTCGAGCACCCCGCTCGGCGGCCAGGCGTCCGACGCCAGCGGGCTCGAGGGCTTCCTGCTCGGCGACGCGCCGACGACCGCCCCCGGCTGCCAGCTGAAGGCGTTCAAGGCCTACGTCCGCCGCAAGTCGGGCGTGCGCAAGGTCGTCTTCCGCGTCGACGGCAAGCAGGTCGCGGTCGACCGCAAGCCGGATTCCAAGGGCCAGTTCATCGCCCTCATCAAGCCGTCCAAGCTGAAGGCCGGCCAGCACGTCCTCACCGGCACGATCGTCTTCAAGGCCAAGGGCAAGAAGGCGAAGGTCCTCACGCTGCGCTTCCGCAAGTGCGACCAGTGCCAGAGCCGGCGCGCGATCACCGTGCACCCGCGCGGCCTGCACAAGGGCGAGCGCGCGGTCAGCGCGAAGATCTACCTCAACGGCAAGCTCTACAAGTCGGTCACGGGCGCGAAGAAGCTCGGCGCCAAGATCGTCCTGCGCGGCATGTCGAAGGGGGTCCAGAAGGTCCGGATCGTGGCGAAGACCAACCGGGGCCGGACGCTCGTCGACCACCGGCGCTTCAAGACCTGCACGAAGAAGACCCCGAGCACGAAGAAGAAGCCGTAGCCGTCAGCTGCGCGGCGGCCGGCCCAACAGCCAGCTGAAGCGCTGCCAGCGGGAGATCGCGCAGCCGTCGTGGAGGTCGAAGTCGGCCTCCACGTCGCGGCCGCCGATCCGCCCCGTCACGAGGGCGGTCGCCTTGCCGCCGTAGATCTGCGTGCAGGCGACCGCCTTCGACGGCGGGGAGAAGTCGGCCTTGGCCAGCCGGGGGCACTGGGCGTCGCCGGGGCAGTCGATCAGCGTGCGCTGCTCGTCGGCCGGCGAGCCGAGCGGCCGGACCACGACGGTGACGCGCGTGGCCGGCGGCGTGGCGGCCTCGCGCTCGGACGAGGACCCGCAGCCGGCGAGCACGGCGGCGGCACAGACCAGCATGGCGGCGCGCCTCACTCCGGCGCCTCCAGCCCGAACGGCACGCGGTTCACCACGCGCCGCGCCTGCACCTCGGCGCGGCGCTCGCGGGCGGCCGGCAGCAGCGCGCGGACCTCCCGGTAGCCCTCGAGCAGGTGGCGCTCACGCAGCACCGCATACCCGAACGCGGCGGTCTCGTACGCGGCGATCCGAGGGAGGTCGCGCAGCAGGCCCTGCCGGGTCTCGTTCTTGACCCACATCAGGTAGCGGTTGCGGAACTGCAGGCGGCGATGCGCCTCGGCCACCTGGCCGCGCGTCGACGGCGAGTACGTCCGCACGTGCCGTGCGACCGCGCGCGGCTCGTACACGCAGCGCCAGCCAAGCAGGCGGGCACGCCAGGCGAGGTCGGCGTCGGTCGCCCACAGCGCCATGTCCTCGTCGAAGACCTCGGGCAGCCCGGTGGACCCGTCTCCTGGCCGCGGCGGAAGCGCGCAGCGGGCGAGGACGTCGCGCCGGTACAGGGCGGCGGCGCCGTCGGCGCCGAAGCATTCCGCCGCCGTCGCGAAGGACGCCTCTGGGCGGCCGTGCCCGACGAGGCCGTTCTTGCGCCGCCGGTCGATCCCCATCCCGGCCGCGTCGATCTCGGGCGCCCGCGACCGGTCGCCGAGCGGCCCCTCCGTGCGCAGGAGCTTGGGAGCGACGGAGCCGACGCCCTCCTCCTCCAGCCGCGGCCGCGCCGCGGCCAGGAACCCGGGCTCGAGGAAGCAGTCGGCATTGAGCAGCAGGACCGCGTCGACCGCGGACACCTCGGCCAGGCCGATGTTCATCGCCGCCGCATAGCTGGTCCGGCGCCGGATGCGGACGTGGCGCGCGCCGTGCTCGCGCGCCCGCATCGGCGTGTCGTCGGTGCAGCCGTTGTCGACCACGACGACCTCGGCGTCCTCCTGCAGCGCCGCGGCCGGCAGCGAGTAGGCGAGCATCGGCGCCTCGTCGACGCTGAGCATCAGGATCGCGGTCCTCACGCGGCCTCCCGGTAGACCGCCGCGGTCTCCCGCGCGGCCCGTGCCCAGGACAGCTCCGCCGCCCGCGCGCGACCCGCCGCCGCCAGCTCGTCGGCCCGCGCCAGCGCCTCCCGCACGCCGGCCGCGATCGCGTCGGGCTCGAGCGGATCGAAGTAGACCGCCGCGTCGGCACCCGCCTCGGTCAGCGCCGTCCCGCGAGCCGCCGCGACCGGGATCCCGCGCGCCTGCGCCTCCACCACCACCAGCCCGAACCCCTCGTACAGCGACGGGTGCACAAGTGCGTCCGCGCCGCGCATCA
>JAXDHL010000455.1:0-3492 GCA_034664525.1 Solirubrobacteraceae bacterium | reverse complement strand
GCGCCGCCCGCGGCTACTGGATCAGGACCGGGGTGCCGACCGGCACGCGCGGATAGAGGTCGATCACGTCCGACACGTGCATGCGGATGCAGCCGTGCGAGGCGGCCGAGCCGATCGAGTAGTCCTGACCGGTGCCATGGATCCCGACGCCGTTGACGATTCCCATCCAGCGCGCCTTGAGCGGGTTGTTGGGGTCGCTGCCGGAGACCGACTGGCCCTGCAGCTCGCCCGCCCACGGCGAGTTGGGCACGGTCCAGGTCGGGTTGACCTGCTTGTTGGCGATCGAGAACAGGCCGGTCGGCGTGGGGTAGGCGGGCTGGCCGACGGCCACCGCGTAGGACTTGGAGAACTTCAGGTGCTTGAACAGCCGCAGCCGGAAGTGCGCGCGGTCGATGGTGATGATCGTGGCGTAGCGCGAGCCCAGGTCCTGTGTGCGCACCGCCGGCCGGACCGAGCGGCGGCCGGGCTTGAGCAGCCGTGCCTGGCGCGGGTCGGCGAGCGCCGCCTCGATGGCGGCGTTGACCTTCTTGGCGTCGAGGCTGCGGCCGGCGTGCGAGCGGGCGCGGTAGATGTGGCGCAGCGTGATGCTCACGCGCGCGTTGCGCGGGGGGAGGTACACGGCCTTGGCGGCTTTGGCCACGAACGTGCGGATCGGCTTGCGGATGAAGTCGATGGCGAGCGGCACGTCGACCGGCTTGCCGGCCGCGGCCTGGCCGGCCTGGTACGCGCGCCGGGCGGAGCGGTTGGCATCGAAGGCGAGCTTGACCGTGGTGGTCTTGAGCGTGAAGCGCTTGCCGGCCACCGCCACGATCACCGGGGCCGTGGCGGCCGACCCGTACGCGGTGGCGAGCGTCGCCTCGGCCTGCGAGATCGTCTGGCCCGACAGGTCGACGCCCGCGGCGGTCACGCCGGCGGCGATCGTCGGCTCGGGTGCCGGGGTCGTCGTCGGTGCCGGGGTGGGCGTCGGGACGGGATCCTGGGCGGCGGCGGGCGCCGCACTGCAAAGAGCGATCACGAGGGCAGGCAGGACGGCGCGCATGGCCGCTCAGCCTAGGGTCTCACCCGATCACGCGGCGGCGGGCTCCGCCTCGCGCGCCGGTGCCGGTATGCCGTGGGCCACGAAGTCGGCCGGCCGGATCAGGACCATGCAGAGGATCGCGCCGATCACGGCGACGACCCCGGCGATCAGCAGGATCTCGTTGAGCCCGTCCAGGAACGCGGCGCGCCCGGGCGTGATCGCGCGGTCGCCGAGACGCCGGTAGATCCCGAACGAGATGAAGTCGCTGAACGAGCCGGCCTGGCCCTTCGGGACCTTGCCGCCGAGCGCCTGGGCGAACGCGCCCGCCTTCGAGTTCACGATGTGGGTGAACAGCGCGCCCCACGCGGCGATGCCGGTCGCGATCCCGATCTGACGGAAGGTCGAGTTCACGCCCGAGGCCATGCCGGCGCGCGCCGGGCTCACGACGCCGACGGCGGCGGTCGCCAGCGCCGGGTTGCAGATCCCGATCCCGATGCCCGACACCGCGAAGCCGGGCAGCATCGCCGTCCAGCCGTCGCCCGGCCGGAGGCCGGTCATCAGCAGCAGCCCGATGCCGACGAGCAGCAGCCCGCCGCCGACGAACCAGCGCACGCCGTAGCGCTCGGCGAGCTTGCCGGAGATCGGCGCGGCGACGAACGAGAGCACCGTCACCGGCAGGAACCGCAGGCCCGACTGGAGCGCCGAGTAGCCGAGCTGGTTCTGGATGTAGAAGGTCAGGTACAGGAACATCGAGAACATCGACGCGCTGAGCACGAACGCGGCCAGCGACGCGCCGTCGAAGGCCGGCTTGCGGAACAGCGACAGCTCGAGCATCGGGTGCGCGCCGCGGCGCTCGACGACGACGAACGCTCCCAGCAGCACCGCCGCGCCGATCAGCATGCTGGTGATCTGGGTGCTCCCCCAGCCCTGCTGGTTGCCGCGGATGAGCGCGAAGATGAGCAGGAACAGCGCGCCGGAGAACGTGACCAGGCCGGCCCAGTCGATCCCGCCGGCGGCCGGATTGCGCGTCTCCTCGACGGTGCGCAGCGTGAGCGCGATGACGCCGAGACCGATCGGCACGTTGACGAAGAAGATCGCCTGCCACCCGATCGCCTCGGTGAGGACGCCGCCGGCCAGCGGACCGACCGCCACCGCGGCGCCGGTCACCGCGCCCCAGACGCCGAACGCGGTGCCGCGGTCGCGGCCCTGGTAGGCGGCGGCGAGCAGCGCCAGCGCGCACGCGAACATCATCGCCGCGCCGACGCCCTGCAGCGCGCGGCTGAGGTTCAGCAACAGCGGGGTGTGGCTCAGGCCGCAGAGGGCCGACGCCGCGGTGAAGCCGGTGACGCCGACCACGAACACGCGCCGGCGGCCGATCAGGTCGGCCACGCTGCCGGCGGTCAGCAGGAACGCGGCCAGCGTGAGCGCGTAGGCGTCGATCACCCACTGGAGGTCGCTGAACGAGGCGCCAAGGTCGCGTTCGATCGACGGCAGCGCGACGTTCACGATCGTCACGTCGAGCAGCAGCATGAACGTGGCCAGACACACCGCCACGAGGGTCCACCATTTGGCCATCGGCTCAGACTACGGCCGATAGCCTCGCCTCGGATGACCGAGGACGACGACGACGGCCTCCGGTCCCTCCCGGCGGCGCTGTGGTCCCGGCTGCGCATGGATCCGGCCCGGGCGCCCGAGCACCTCGCGCTGGCCGCCGCCCAGGCGCACGGGCCGGCGGCGCGCGACTGGGCGGCCGCGCGCCGCGCCCGCTACGCGACGACGCCGCACGAGCTCGCGCGGATGGCCAAGAAGCGCCACGCCACGCTCGCGCGCTTCGAGGGCGCGGCCGGCGGCGTCGGCGGCCTCGTCACCGTCGTCCCCGACCTCGCGGCCGCCGCGTGGATCCAGTCGCGCTGCGTGTACTTCATCGCCGCGTCGTTCGGCTTCGACCCGCTCGACCCCATGCGCCCGGCGGAGCAGCTCGTGCTCCAGGGGCTGTTCGACTCGCCGGGCGAGGCGCGTGCGGCGCTCGACGGCGCCGGCCGCCACGCCGCGCGGGCGATGGCCGAGTCGACGCTCGGGTCCGCCCAGTCCGAGGCGCTCGCCCGGCGGCTGACGGCGATGCTCGGCAAGCGCACCGCGAAGCACCTGCTGGCGCGGGCGGTGCCGGGCTTCGCGATCGTGTTCAACGCGGTGACGAACGAGCGCGACACGCGTGCACTGGCCGACCGGGCGATCGCGTTCTACGGCGGCTAGCAGAGTCGCGCGGACGCCCCTGCCCGAGCGGGCGAGCAGCGCCACAGCTCGACACAGGGTGGTAGATCGCTGACCCTCGCCGGTTGGTGGTCGTCAGGCGACCATCAGCGCGCAGGGCTCCCGGCCGTGTGCGGGAGTGGTCGCTCCTGGACCTCCAGCGCGCACACCCCACCCGGATCGGTGACGTGTGCGCACCTGCCGCCCCTCCATCCGCCCACGGG
>JAXDHL010000454.1:0-4161 GCA_034664525.1 Solirubrobacteraceae bacterium | reverse complement strand
GGGCGTGGACGATCGCCACGTCCGGCCGCAGCGCCGGGACGGCGGCCAGCTGCTCGCCCGAGAACGGGCACCTGATCGGCTCCACCCGCGTGCGGGCGGCGAGATCCGTGCCGCGGTAGCCCCGCAGGACTGCGAACGGCAGGTCGGAGGCGCCGGCGACGTAGCGGTTGGCCATCCCGGCGTGCGAGTGCTCCTCGATCTCGATCGGCCGCGGCCAGCCGTGCTCGACCGCGTCCCGCAGGCGGTGCAGCGACCCGACCCCCGGATTCCCGGCGTACGAGAACACCAGCCTGCGGGCGGCCCCCATGCCGACCATCTGGTCATACAGGACGTCCGGCGTCATCCGGATCAGCTCGAGCTCCGTGCGCCCCTGTCGCAGCACCTCGTGCCCGGCCGCGAACGGGATCAGATGCGTGAACCCTTCGAGCGCGATCGCGTCGCCGTCACGCACCAGTTCCGCGACCGCGTCGCGCAATGTCGTGATCTCAGCCATGGTCCACGACCGCGAGCAGCTCGCCACGCCATGCCGCCGAGAGCAGCGCTTCGATGTCGGCCGGCGAGCGGTCCGGGACCTGCTCGACCACGAGCCGCGCCGCCGCCGCCAGATCGTCTTCGGGCAGGCCGATGTCACGCAGCGCGGTCGGCGCGCCGAGGCGGCGCGCCAGCGCGTGGAGCGCATCGGCGGCCGGCGTGCCGGGCGCCCCGAGCGCCGCCGCCACGCGCGCGTCGACACCCGGCAGCGACGGCGCGACGAGCGCCATCACATGCGGCAGGACGACCGCGTGCGTCTGGGCGTGCGGCAGGTCGTACGCCCCGCCCAGCACGTGGCAGATCGTGTGATGCAGGCCCGAGCCGGCCGCCGCGAACGCGGTGCCCGCCAGCCAGGCGCCGTAGAGCACCACGGAGCGAGCCTCGAGATCGCCGGGCTCGCGGACCACGCCGGGCAGTCCGGCCGCCAGCGCGCGCAGGCCCTCCTCGGCCATCAGCGAGGTGACCGGGTTGGCGCGCGGGGCCCAGAACGCCTCGACGCAATGCGCCACGGCGTTGAGCCCGCTGACCGCCGACAACGCCGCCGGCAGCGTTGCCGTGAGCGCCGGGTCGTACAGCACGACGCGAGGGAGGACGCGGCGGTCGGTCCCGGTCGTCTTGCGCCCTGCCTCGGTGAGCCCCCAGACGGGCGTGACCTCCGAGCCGGCATACGTGGTGGGCACGGCCACGATCGGCAGCCCGGTGGTGAGCGCGACCGCCTTCGCCGTCCCGGTGGTGGAGCCGCCCCCGATGCTGATCAGCGCGTCGGCGCCGGACCGGGCGACGGCGGCACGCGCGGCTTCCGCCACGTCGATCGGGACGTGCGGGCGCACGCCGGTGAACACGCCGGCGACACGGTCGGAGAACGGGGCGACGAGCCGGCGCGCGAGCGGCTCCTCCGGCGCGGACACGATCACCAGGACCCGCCGCGCGTCGAGGTCGTCGACGACGCCGGCGAACCTGTGATCTGCGCTCCCGAGCCCGAAGACCGCTCGGACCGGCAGTGCGTCGTACTCGAACTCGAGCAGGGTCGACTCGTCTGCGCTCATGGGTCAGGACAGGATCTCGGCGTGACCGCGCGGCCGCGACTGACCCGAGGACTGGCCGCTACTGCCCCGAGATCAGGATGCGGACACGACGGGCTCGGCGAGCCCCGGGCGCCGCAGGAAGGCCATGTAGTCCTCGAAGGTCCGCTCCACCTCGTCGCGGCTCGTCGACGGGAGCCAGAAGATCACGCGCTCCACGCCCAGGGCTGCGAGCTGCTCGACCAGCGCGGGCTCCGGCGGGCAGCCGAGGACCGTGACCGGGATCGGCGGGCGGCCGAGCTCGTCCGTCCGCCGGCGCAGCTCGGACATGCGCTCGGCCAGCTCCTCGACCGGCATCGGGTTCGGCGACCACTCGTCGCCGTAGGCCAGCACGCGGTCGAGCACGTGCGGGCCATTACCGCCGACGAGTACCGGCGGATGGGGTTGCTGGACGGGTTTCGGCCAGCACCAGATCCGCTCGAAGGCGACGTGGCGGCCGCTGTAGCTGGCCTCGTCCTGGGACCAGATCGCCTTCATTGCCGCGACCCGGTCGCGCATGAACCCGAAGCGCCGGGACGGGTCGGTGCCGTGGTTGCGCATTTCCTCGAGGTTCCAGCCGGCGCCGATGCCGAGCAGGAAGCGGCCGCCGGACAGGCGGTCGAGCGTGGCGACCTCCTTGGCGGTGATGATCGGGTCGCGCTGGACGATCAGGCAGACGCCCGTGCCCAGCAGAATCCGCTCGGTCGCCCCGACCGCCGCCGCCACCGAGATGAACGGGTCGTACCCGCGGCGGAAGTAGTGCGGCAGCTCGCCGCCGAGCGGGAACGGCGTCTCGCAGCTCGCCGGGATGTGCGTGTGCTCGGGGAACAGCAGGCAATCGAACCCCCGCTGCTCGGCCATCCGCGCGAGCTCGGCGGGGTCCTGAACGTCGTCGTTCGGCACGATCACGAGTCCGTATCTCACGGTGAACTCACCGTACGGCGAGCACGCCGCCGCGACGCTGAACCAGCGACCGGCGCTCCCCGGCCGTCGGGCGAGCGTGCGGGGCGAATGACGCATCTCATGGATGCATCGATCGCCCAGGCGACGCCGGCGATCGTGGGAGTGGAGGTGGCTCATGACTCAACGCTCGAGTAGAGGTATGCGGCGGCGAGCGTGCGCCACGGCCGGAAGCGTTCCCCGAGCGCGTCGACCTGCTCGACCGACGCCGGAGGATCGAGTCCCCAGATGCGCTCGACCGCGCGGCGGAGCGCGAGGTCGCCGGCGGGCCAGACGTCGGCCCGGCGCAGCGCGAGCATCAGCACTCCGTCGGCGGTGAAGCGGCCGACGCCCTTGACCTGGGTGAGTGCGCTCCGGGCCGCGTCGTCGTCGAGGGTGCGCAGGCGATCCAGGTCCAGCCGTCCATCTTCGATCCGGGCGGCGAGATCACGCAGGTACACCGCCTTGGCCCGGGACAGCCCAATGCCCCGCAGCGTCTCGGCGTCGGTGGCGAGCAGCTCCGCCGGTGTGGGCATCCGACCGCCCTGGAGCGCCTTGAGCCGGGTGAGGATCGCCGCTGCGGCCGCGAGCGACAGCTGCTGGCCGGTCACCTGCAGGACGAGCGCTCCCCAAAGGTCGCTCGGCAAGCCGTCGAACAGACGGTCGGGATCCAGGCCCGGCTCTTCGTCGATCAGTTCCGCCATCCGCGGATCCGCCGCGCGCAGCGCCGCTCGCCCCGCCGCCCACCGGTCGATGTCGGCTCGCGCCTGACCGCGGCCGCGGTCGGGGGCTTCGCTCACCGGGGCGTCTCGAGCTCGCGCAGGAGGGCCATCCCGACGCAGGCTCGCACAGGAAAGGCGCCCGACGCTCATATAGACATGCGATTTGCAGACGTCGACACGACACACGCAATCGCCGGCGGGCGGGCGTACCATTGGGACCCGAGGTGCACTCGTGTGCTGCCGCCGCCAATGCGCCTGATGAGAGGTGATTAGGAGCGCCGTTGACCACAGCGGAGTCGCGTGTGCTGGCCGAGGAGCAGGCGGCGCTCCGGCGCTTGGCGAGGCTCGTGGCCGGTGGAGCTCGGTCGGAGGAGGTCTTCGCCGCAGTAACGGAGGAGGTCGGACGACTGCTTGGGGCCGATCACGCGGCCCTCAGCCGGTACGAGTCTGACCGCACGCTCACGTACCTCGCCGCCTGGACCGGGGCTGGTACGCCCGTCCCGCCGGTTGGCACCCGGGTGAGCATTAGGGGGAACAACGTCAGCTCGCTCGTGTTCGAGACGCGTCGTCCCGCGCGGATCGACAGCTATGCCGATGCTTCTGGACCGCTCGCGCCCGCCATCCGCGAGGAGGGCGTCCGCTCGGCGGTTGGAACGCCGATCATCGTCGAGGGCCATGTCTGGGGGGTGATCGGCGTCGGCTCGGTGTTCGAGCTGCCGCGACCCGCCCCCGCGCAGCCGCAGCCGCAGCCGTAGCCGCGGAACGGTGCTTTGTTGGCCCGGTGCCAGTGCGCAGAACTCGCGTGTCTCGTTGACCCGGGTGGCGGGCCGGTGTAGAAGGGGAATGTGACGCGCGCGAGGATTCGCCCTCGGGGTGATGGCAACGCGCGTAGCGGCGTGGGTCGCGAG
>JAXDHL010000453.1:0-3650 GCA_034664525.1 Solirubrobacteraceae bacterium | reverse complement strand
GAACTTCCGCAGCTTGGCGAGGTCGGCAGGGCGGTCGGGGGGTCGGGCGGTCAGCCGCCCAGGGCCCAGCTTGAGAGCTTTTCGTGGCGGGCCTCGGCCGGGAAGTGGCTGCACGCGAGATACACGTGGTCGAGCGGCCAGAACGGGCCCCGGTAGCGGCCCAGCAGTTCCAGGTCGGCGCGGAGCTGCGCGGTGCTGACGCGCGCCGCCGGACGGGACACCGTCAGGTGCGGACGGTACGGGCGCTCGTCGAGGTCAACCCCGTGATCGCGCAGGGCCTCGCGCAGCGACGCGGCGAGCGCGTGCAGCGCGTCGAGGTCACCGCGCAGCCCGGCCCACAGAACGGTCGTGCCGAACCGTCCGCCCCCGCCGATGCGGAGCTGGCCGGGTTCGGCTTGCGCTGCGGCGCCAGCCACGGCGCGCTCGACGGACGGCCGAGCGGTGTCTACCACCTCGCCGAGGAACGCCAGCGTGACGTGCAGTTGCTCGGGCCGCATCGGCCGCCCTGGCGAACGGAGCCTGCCGACGATCTGAACGAGGTCGTCGACTGCCTCGGGTGAGGGATCGACCGCGAGAAAGAGCCGCAAGAGGCGCTACCCGAGCCCGTCACCCTGGCGGGGCTTGCGCCGGGGCAGCAGGCCGCCAGCCGGACCGCGCAACGCCAGACCCGCCTCCTGCACCATCGCTTCGACCCGCAACCGCTCGAACTCGCGCTCCTCGGGAACCACCTGGTCGAGCTGCTGGTCGATGCCCAGGGCGCCGCACGCCTTGATCAGGGTCTCGTCGTAGGCCCGTTCGACCCCGAACCGGCGCACCGACGATACCGGCCCGGCCGCCGTCAGGACCGCGGAAAGCCGTCGTAGCTGCACCGCCAGCTGCTCGATCGGCGGCCCGTCAGGTACGGCCAGGGGCGGCGGCGCGTCGGGACGCCGCCGGCGGACGCGGCGCAGCGTGGCGACGACCCGGCTGCTGTAGCTGAGCATGTCCAGCAGCAGGGCGGGCAGCGTCGCCACGGCGAGCAGGATCGCCACGGACCCCACCAAGACCACGACGGTCATATGTCGAGGTTAAGAGCGGGATCGCCACCCGACAACTGGTCACTGCGACGCGGCAGTCAGCGCCCGCCTGGCCACCTCGGCGGTGCGCGGCGACCCGGTGATCGTGACGTCGCTGTCGCCGGCCCGGTTCCACAGCCAGAGCAGCACGTTCTCGGCCGGACCATCCACAATGGCGCTCGGTTCGGCGGACGGCGAGAAGTTCACGCCCGTCTCGCCGAACCCGACGCGCCACTCCCGCCCGCCTGTGCGCACGGACAGCACCTCGCCAGCCGCGTCACCGAGGGCGGACCGCAGCTCGTCGGGCCAGGTCGCCTGGATCGCCGGGAGGATGACCGCGAGCATCTCGTCGACGCCGTCGGTGGCGAGCTCCGGGTCGATCGGCGTGCGGTCGCCGGCCGCGAGTTCGGCGTCCACGCGGTGGACGGCCGTCTCGTGCGCCATGCGGCGGATCCAGAAGCCGACCGTGCGGTCCGCCGTCCACGTCCAGGCCGGATCGCCCGGAAGGTGCGCGTCGAACAGCGCCGACAATTCCTGGTAGGCCTCGCCGAACAGCGTCAGCGGATCGATGTCGCCCAGCTCTGGCGGCCACGGGTCGGGCTGCTTCTGGTCGCGGATCGCCGCGATCTTGTGCAGGTACACCATCGCCACGTGCTCGGTCAGGTCACCAGCGGACCAGCCGGGGCAGCTCGGCACCGGCGCGGCGAGAGCACCGGCGGCGACCGCGGCCAGCCGCTCGGCATCCTTACGGAACAGGCTGAGAAGGCTCTGCGGAGTCATGCGGACACTTTCCCCGCCGGGTCTGACAGAAAACGCTCAGCGCGCGGCTGGGGCCCTCCCAGCGGCGGGACGCTGCTCACCTGCCACCGCCGCGCCCACCTCCGACGCCTCGGCGACGGCCGGGATCGCCGCCAGCCCGGCGTCCGCCTCCGCGCCGGGCTCCGGCGGCACGAGCAGGTGGACGCGCGGGCGCGGGAGCACGTCGATCCACACCCGGACACCCTGACTGCGGGCGTGCAGCATGGCGACGACAGCCGCCGCCGCGAGGACGCTGAGGCCGCCGAGCAGGATCCCGGCGCGGGCGCCGAATCGCTGGCTGACCGCACCGACCAGCAGCGCGCCGACGGGCGTGCCGCCGATGAAGACCAGCATGTAGAGCGCCATGACCCGGCCGCGCATCTGGCCGGGGGCGCCGAGCTGCACCCGGGCATTCGCGACGTTGTTGTGCGCGATCAGGAGCGCGCCGGTGGGAGCCACGATCAGGGCGGCGAACAGGAACGACGGGGCGAACGCGAGCAGCGACTCCAGCGCGCCGAACAGCCCGGCGAACGCCAGGTGCAGCCACGCGGACGGCCGGGTGCGGCGGCGGGTGCCGAGCAGCGCGCCAACCAGGGCCCCGGCGGCCAGCGCGCTGCCGAGCAGGCCGAACTGCGCCGCGCCGACCTTGAATTCGACCTTCGCGAGCAGCGGCAGCGTGAGCATGAAGTTCATGCCCATCGTCCCGACGACGAAGACCAGCGTGAACGCCTGCAGCAGATCGGGACGCCCCCGCACGTACCGGATCGCGGCGACGATCTGCCCGCGCCCGCGTTCGACGCGTTTCGCTCGCACCAGCTCACTGGGCCGCATCGCCAGCAGCGCGCTCAGCACGGCGATGTAGGACGCGGAGTTGACGAGGAACGACGGCCCGACGCCGAACGCCGCGATCAGGATGCCGCCGACCGCCGGGCCGACGAGCCGGGCCGAGTTGAACGTCGCGGAGTTGAGCGCCACGGCATTGGGCAGGCGGTCCGCGCCGACCATCTCCGAGACGAACGCCTGGCGGGTGGGGGTGTCGAAGGACTGCGCGCAGCCCAGCAGGGCCGCGAAGACGTACACATGCCAGAGCTGGGCGGATCCGGAGACGACGAGCAGCCCCATGCCGAGCGCGAGGAGCGCGAAGCAGCTCTGGACGACGATCAGCATGAGCCGCTTGTCGAACCGGTCGGCGAGCACTCCCGCATACGCGACCAGCAGCATCATCGGCGTGAACTGCAGCGCCGTGACGACGCCGAGCGCGGCCGCGGAGTTGCCGGACAGGTCGAGCACGAGCCAGTCCTGGGCGACGGTCTGCACCCAGGTGCCCGTGAGCGAGATGACCTGGCCGCCGGCGAACAGGCGGTAGTTGCGGACGCCGAGCGACTGGAACATGGCGCGGGCGGTTCCGCTCATGTGCTGGCCAGCCTGCTGAGGATCGCGACCGCGTCGGTCACGGTGGCCCGTTCGGCCTCGGTGAGGGCGTCGAGCTGGCTGGCGAGCCAGGCCTCGCGCAGCCGCCGGTTCTGCAGGATCAGCTCGCTGCCGTCGAGGGTGGCGCTGATCAGCACCTGGCGGCGGTCGCTGGGGTGGGGTTCGCGGCGGACCAGCCCCACGCTTTCGAGAGCGCCGAGCACCTTGGTCATCGACGGTGGCCGGACGCGCTCGCAGTCGGCCAGCTTGCCGCCGTACAGGGTGAGCCCGAGCACGGGCACGAACTGCAGGGCGGTGACCACGCCGAGGGCGGCCGCGGAGTTGCCGGACAGGTCGAGCACGAGCCAGTCCTGGGCGACGGTCTGC
>JAXDHL010000452.1:0-7079 GCA_034664525.1 Solirubrobacteraceae bacterium | reverse complement strand
AGGACTTCACCGGTGTGCCGTGCGTCGTCGACCTCGCCGCGATGCGCGACGCGATGGCCGACCTCGGCGGCGACCCGGCCGTGATCGAGCCGCAGGTTCCCGCGGAGCTCGTCATCGACCACTCCGTGCAGGTCGACGCCTTCGGCTCGCGCGACGCGTTCGCGATCAACGCCCAGCG
This sequence comes from Solirubrobacteraceae bacterium, assembly GCA_034664525.1. Classification (GTDB taxonomy): domain Bacteria; phylum Actinomycetota; class Thermoleophilia; order Solirubrobacterales; family Solirubrobacteraceae; genus DATLGB01. The sequence goes on along the minus strand of JAXDHL010000452.1, from coordinate 6,901 downwards.
CGAGTTCGAGCGCAACGAGGAGCGCTACCAGCTGCTCAAGTGGGGTCAGCAGGCGTTCGAGAAGTTCAAGGTCGTGCCGCCCGACACCGGGATCGTGCACCAGGTCAACCTCGAGTACCTCGCGCGCGTGGTGTTCGACAACGACGGCGTCCTCTATCCCGACACGCTGGTCGGGACGGACTCGCACACGACGATGATCAACGGCCTCGGCGTGCTCGGCTGGGGCGTCGGCGGCATCGAGGCCGAGGCGGCGATGCTCGGCCAGCCGATGTCGATGCTGCTGCCGCAGGTGATCGGCTTCAAGCTCGGCGGCGAGCTCCCCGAGGGGGCGACCGCGACCGACCTCGTGCTGACCGTCACCGAGATGCTGCGCAAGTACGGCGTCGTCGGCAAGTTCGTCGAGTTCTTCGGCCCGGGCGTCGCGCGCCTGCCGCTCGCCGACCGCGCGACGCTCGGCAACATGAGCCCGGAGTTCGGCTCCACCTGCGCGATCTTCCCGATCGACGCCGAGACGCTGCGCTACCTCGAGTTCTCCGGCCGCCCGAAGGAGCAGGTCGAGCGCGTCGAGGCCTACGCCAAGGCGCAGGGCATGTGGCATGAGGAGGACGCCGAGGAGCCGACCTACTCCGACGTGATCGAGCTCGACCTCGGCGACGTCGTGCCGTCGCTGGCGGGCCCGAAGCGCCCGCAGGACCGGATCGCGCTGACCGACGCGCGCGACGCGTTCGCCGCCGCGCTGGTGGACGTGGTGCCGTCGCTGCAGGACTCCCAGGACGAGGCGAGCGCCGAGTCCTTCCCCGCCTCCGACCCGCCCGCCAACGGCGAGTCCGGCCACGACCAGCCGCACCCGACCGAGCACGAGGGGACTCCCGGCGAGGAGATCGTCTCGGTGGCGCTGCGCGAGGCCGCGGCGGAGGTCACGCTCGACGACGGCACCGAGACGTTCCTCGACCACGGGCACGTCGTGATCGCGGCGATCACCTCCTGCACCAACACGTCCAACCCGAGCGTCATGCTCGCGGCCGGCTTGCTGGCGCGCAACGCCGTCGAGCGCGGCCTGACCTCCAAGCCGTGGGTCAAGACGTCGCTGGCCCCGGGCTCGAAGGTGGTCATGGAGTACTACGAGCAGGCGGACCTGATCGACTCGCTGGAGGCGCTCGGCTTCCACAACGTCGGCTATGGCTGCACGACCTGCATCGGCAACTCCGGTCCGCTGCCGGAGGCGATCTCGCAGGTGGTCAACGACGAGGACCTGGCGGTCGCGTCGGTGCTCTCGGGCAACCGCAACTTCGAGGGCCGGATCAACCCGGACGTGAAGATGAACTACCTGGCGTCGCCGCCGCTGGTGGTCGCCTACGCGCTCGCCGGGACGATGGCCTGGGATCCCTACGAGGATCCGATCGGCGAGGGCTCCGACGGCGAGGAGGTCTACCTCAAGGACATCTGGCCGTCCTCGGAGGAGGTCGGGCGGCTGATCGAGGACGCCGTGCGCTCGCAGATGTTCACCGACTCCTACGGCGAGGTCTTCGAGGGCGACGAGAACTGGCGCGGCCTGGACGTCCCGGGCGGCGACCGCTTCGCCTGGGTCGAGGACTCGACCTACGTGCGCCGGCCGACGTTCCTGGAGGACGTCCCGCCGGAGCCCGCGGAGGTCACCGACATCGAGGGCGCCCGCGTGCTGGCCGTGCTCGGCGACTCGGTGACCACCGACCACATCTCGCCCGCGGGCGCGATCAAGAAGGGCTCGCCGGCCTCGGAGTACCTCGAGGAGCACGGCGTGAAGGCCAAGGACTACAACTCCTACGGCGCCCGCCGCGGCAACCACGAGGTGATGGTCCGCGGCACGTTTGCCAACATCCGGCTGCGCAACCAGCTCGCGCCGGGTACCGAGGGCGGCGTCACCAGGCACCAGCCGGACGGCGAGGAGATGACGATCTACGACGCCGCGCAGAAGTACGCCGAGGAGGGTGTCCCACTGGTCGTCCTCGCCGGCAAGGAGTACGGCTCGGGCTCGTCGCGCGACTGGGCGGCGAAGGGCACGAACCTGCTCGGCGTGCGGGCCGTGATCGCGCAGTCCTTCGAGCGCATCCACCGCTCCAACCTGGTCGGCATGGGCGTGCTGCCGCTGCAGTTCCCGGCGGGCGAGAACGCCGAGTCGCTCGGCCTGTCCGGCGAGGAGCAGTACTCGATCACCGGTCTCGGTGACGGGTCCGAGAAGGACGTCACGGTGAAGGCCGGCGACGTCGAGTTCACCGCGCGCGTGCGGATCGACACGCCCAAGGAGGTCGAGTACTTCCGGCACGGCGGCATCCTCCCGTTCGTCCTGCGACAGCTGCTCGCCAAGTCCGACGGCGACGCGTGACCGGCGGCGTCGACCCGGTCCTGCGGTCGCTGCTGACGACCCCGGGGCCCTCGGGGCACGAGGCCCAGGTCGCCGCGGCCTTCCGCGAGGCATGCGCCGCGGTCGCGGACGTCGTGGAGGCGACCACCGACCACGTCGGCTCCACCGTCGGGCGGCTGCCCGGGACCGGCGACGGTCTCGGGACGGCGATCGTCGGTCACATCGACGAGATCGGCATCGCCGTCTCGCACATCGACGACCAGGGGTTCCTGTGGTTCCTGGGCGTCGGCGGGTGGGACCCGATCATCCTCGTCGGCCAGCGCGTCGAGCTGCTGACCCGCAACGGGCCGATCCCGGGCCTGATCGGCAAGAAGCCGATCCACCTGATGCAGGACGAGGACCGCAAGCGCGTCCCGAAGCTGACCGACCTGCACATCGACATCGGCGCCCGCGACGGCGACGAGGCGCGCGAGATGGTGCGGATCGGCGACGTCGGGGTGATCGCCGGCGAGCCCGTCGAGCTGCCGAACGGCCGGCTCGCGTCGCGGTCGATGGACAACCGGCTCGGCTGCTGGGTCGCCTACGAGGCGATGCGCCTGGTCCACGAGGGCGGCGGCGCGGCCGGCGACACGTACGCGTGTGCCGTCACCCAGGAGGAGATCACCTTCCAGGGCGCGATCACCACGATGTTCGGGCTGCAGCCCGACGTCGCGCTGGCGATCGACGTCACCCACGCCACCGACGCACCCGGCATCGACGAGAAGGACAACGGCCGCCATCACTTCGGGTCGGGCCCGGCGATCGTGCGCGGCGCCTCGCTGTCGCCCGTGGTCTTCGAGCTGCTCGTCGAGGCCGCCGAGGCGGAGGGGATCCCGTACACGCTCGAGGCGACCGCGCGCTCGACCGGAACGGACGCGGACGCGATCGTCAGCTCGCGGGCCGGCATCCCGACCGGCTGCATCGGCATCCCGCTGCGCTACATGCACTCGCCGGTGGAGCTCGTCGAGCTGGACGACCTGCAGAACACCGCGCGCCTGTGCGCGGCGTTCGTGAAGCGCCTCGGGCCGCAGCAGTCATTCCTCCGGTGACCCGGCCGTCGCTGCTCCTGCTCTGGGACATCGACGGCACGCTCATGCAGCGGGCGTCCGAGGCCCACGCCCTGTCGCTGCTGGGCGCGCTGCGCGAGGTGCACGGGGACGGGCTGGCGCTCGAGGACGTCCGCGTCGAGGCTGCGGGCCGGACCGACGGCGCGATCGCGCGCGACCTGCTGCGGGCGTGCGGGGTCGCCGAGGCCGACATCGACCGCTCGGTCGAGGAGGTCGCGCGCCGCTGCGCCTCCCAGTACGCGCAGCTGTGCCCGGCCGACCTGTCGGGCTTCGTGGCGCCGGGCATCGGCGACCTGCTCGCGACGCTGGCGGGTGATGCCCGCTTCCGGCTGTCGCTGGTCACCGGCAACTTCGAGCCCGTCGCGCGGATGAAGCTCGAGCGCGCCGGGATCGGGCGACACTTCCCGCCCGGCCAGGGCGGGTTCGGGACCGACGCCGAGGAGCGCGAGGCGCTGCCGCCGATCGCCCGCGGCCGCGCCGGCGGCTGGCCGCGCGAGCGCACGCTCGTGATCGGCGACACGCCGCGCGACATCGCCTGCGCGCGGGCGGACGGGTTGCGGGTCGTCGCGGTCACGACCGGCCCGTTCGACGCTGCGGCGCTGATCGAGGCCGACCATGTGGCCTCCGGCGCCGAGGACCTGGCGCCGCTGCTGGAGTCGCTCGCGGCATGAGGTCGCGCCGGCTCGTGCTGGCCGTGCTCGCGGCCACCCTGGTCACCGCTGCGCCGGCCACGGCGGCCGACGGCATGGAGGTCGGCCTGCAGGACGACGGCGTCTTCGTCTCGCAGTCCTGGTATCACCGTGAGGCGGCGCTCGACCGCGCCGAGCGCCTCGGCGTCACCCGCCTGCGCGTGAACGTGCTGTGGTCGCGGGTCGTGGCCCATGCGGCCGCGAACAAGCCGCCGGAGAGCGTCGACTACGACTGGCACGCGATCGACACGCTGATCGTGGCGGCGGCGCGGCACGGCATCCGGCTGCAGCTGACGCTCGCCGGCCCGGCGCCGCGGTGGGCGACGGGCAACCACCGGATCGGCATCGTGCGGCCGGACAGCCGGGCGTTCGCACGCTTCGCGGGCGCCGCGGCGCGCCATTTCGCCGGCCGGGTGGACCGCTACGCGATCTGGAACGAGCCGAACTGGCACACCTGGTTGCAGCCGTCGGCGTCCTGCCGCCACGGACAGTGGGGGCCGGGCTGCGACCGCCGGCTCGCCTCGCTCTACCGCGCGCTCTACCGCCGGGCGTCGATCGCGATCCGCCACGCGGATCCGGCGGCCGAGGTGCTCTTCGGCGAGCTGGCGCCGCAGGGCCGCACCGGCTCGGCGACCCCGCCGCTCACGCTGCTGCGCGACGTCACCTGCTCGCGCTCGGACTGGACGGCGGCGAAGCCCTGCTCGCCGCTGGTGGCCGACGGGGTCGCGCTGCACCCGTATGCGTTCACCGTGAGCCCGCAGACGCCGTTCGGGGGGCCCGGCGACGTGGTGATCGGGACCCTGCCGCGGCTGACGTCCGCGGTCGACCGGATCGCCGAGCGCGGCGGGCTCGTCACCCCCGACGGCCGATCGCCCGACCTCTACCTGACCGAGCACGGGTACTTCTCGGCCGGCCGGCGCGCGGTCAGCACCGCCAAGCGCGCGAAGTGGCTCACCGACTCGTTCGCGATCGCCCTCGCCAACCCCCGCGTCCGCGAGCTGGTGCAGTACCTGCTCGTGACGCCGCCGCCGGGGCGCGACACGTTCCCGACGCAGATCATGGGCCGCCGGGGCGCCCCGCAGAAGCCGTACACGGCGCTCCGGCGCTGGACGAAGCGCAACCGTCGCCGGCTGGCGGCGCCGCTGCCGCCTAGCGCTTGCGCACCAGCGGCAGCCGCAGGATGCGCGACCGGGTGACGCCGCCCGGGCGGTGGCGCAGGCGCGTGACGTAGGCCGTCGCGCCGTCGAGCGCGGTCGTCCACAGCGTCACGGTCACCCCGGGCGCGGGCCGGGGCGGGAGGCTCGGGGGCTTGCCGTGGGGATAGCCGGCGTGGTGGGGATGGTGGCCGTCCTCGTAGCCCTTGTCACGGCGCGCCGTCGGCGTCGTCGAGTAGAGCGTGCGGTCGGTGCCGAGCTGGTACGCCGCGCCCAGTCGGACCTCCTGGCGCCTGGCGGTGGAGCGCACGTACAGCAGGCGGCCGGCATCGAGGTCGGGCGCCAGCAGCAGCCCGTCGCCGATGCGGGCCTGGCGCAGCACGGCCAGTCCGTTGGTGGCCACGTCGCGATCGAACAGGCGGCTGCGGTAGGGCGTCTGGCTGTCGAAGACCACATGCGTGCCGTCGGCGGCGGGGCGGCCCAGCGAGCCGCCGGCGCCGGCCGCGCCGATCACGACCGGGGCGTCGGTCTCCGGCGCGTCGAGCCGGTGGGCGTAGATCACGTCGAGCGTGGTCGCGGGGTCGGCCGCGCGCCAGGTGACGAGTTGGTCCGAGAGCCCCACGGCATCGGCACCGGGCGCCGCGTAGCTCGCCACGGTGGCGAGCGTGGCAGCGTCGGCGATCACCACCCGCCCGTCGCCGGAGGCGTACGCGACGCGGCCGGCGGCGACCGCCGGGTGGGCGCCCGGCAGCGTCACCGGCTCGGTCTGTCCCGCCCGCAGCAGCAGGGCCGCGGTCCCGTTCTGCCAGGCGATGGTGCCGGCGCCGGCGCTCGGGTTGGCGCCGGGGTCGACGAACACTTCGGCGGCGGCGCGGGCGGCCGGCGGGGCGGCGACGAGCAGCGCGGCGGCCAGCGCCAGGCCCGCGGCGGCGGTCGCCCGCAGGCCGCGCAGGACGACCGGGCGCTCGGCCATGCCGGCGGCGACGGCGGCCGGTCCGTCGCGGTCCAGCAGCGGGGCGAGCGCGAGCACGGGGACCGCTCGGCCGGCCCCGAACGCCAGCCCGATCGCGAGCCCGGTCACCGGCGTGCCGACGGCAAGCGAGGCGGCGGCCAGCGCCCAGGTGGCGAACGAGAGCACGAAGGTCGTGAACCCGAGGCCGAGCAGGATCCCGTACAGCCCGGCCGCGAGCGGCAGCGGCAGCACCCGCCGCCACGACTCCGGCACCTGGCGGCGGACCTGCGGCAGGATGCGTCGCCCCGCGGCGTCCCCGGCCGCGGCCGTCAGCAGGGCGGCGACGGCCACCGCGGCGGCCGCCCCGCCGCCCGCGCCGGCGCGGTCGCCGATCAGGGCCAGCCCGCCGAACGTCGCCGCGCCCCCGGCCAGCGCACCGAGCGCGAACGCCAGGCTTCCGGCGATTGCCGTGCGGCCCCGCCCCGCGTACCCGGCGGGCGCCAGCGTCTCGACCATCGACAGCCCGCACGGCGACCAGCCTCCGGCCAGACCCGCCACGAAGGCGACGGCGATCAGTACCGCCGTCAGCACGGGACCTTCCTTCCCATCGCCCGGAGCATGACAAACCGCGCGGGGCGATGGCGTGCGCTTGGCCGGGC
>JAXDHL010000451.1:0-5428 GCA_034664525.1 Solirubrobacteraceae bacterium | reverse complement strand
TCGCCGTCCAGGTGGTCCAGCCCGCCCGCGATCCGGAACGGCGTCCGCTCGCGCAGCGGCGCCAGGTCGTCCTCGAGCGTGGCCATCGACTGCAGCTCGCCGCCTTCGAACACCATCGCCGACCAGGGGATCGTCCCCAGCGCCTCGAGGAAGCCGATCTGCTGCGCGATCGCGAGGTAGAGGATCACGCAGCCGTCGAGCAGCTCCATGGCGTGCGCGGGGACGTCCGCGGCGAGCGGGTAGCCGGGTCGCAGCTCGGCGCCGACGATGTCCGTGCGGGTGAACCCGAGCGCCGAGAGGACATCGCGGGCGTGGTCGGCGACGGCGGGCAGGTCGTAGCCGACGCCCCAGGCCGCGCCGTCGGCGAGGGCGCCGGCGAGCATCAGGCCCGCGTTGCAGCCGACGTCGAGCACGAGCCGGTTGCGCACGGTGACGGCCGAGCTGTCCATCAGCGAGCGCATCCGCTCCCAGCGCACGAGCGAGTCACCGCGCCCGCCGGCACCGACGCTGGGGACCGCCTGGTAGAGGTGGCGGCTGCCCCGCAGGCGCGGCTCGCGGCCGACGGACAGCGGGTCGCCGGCGTCGGCCAGCACCGCGTCGACCACGCGGCGCTCGTCGGCGGCGCGCAGCAGGTCGGGCGCGGCGTAGCGCGAGTCGCCGTTGGCGCCGGTCACGTGGACGGGCGAGCGCCAGTCGGCGGCGGCGGGCTCGATCAGGCCGTCCGACACCAGCGCGTCGACGCCGGCCAGGACGCGGTCGGCGGCGGGTGCGGCGGCCCCGCCCGTCGCCGGCGCCTCGATCGCGAACGCCGTCGCGCCGCGCAGGCTACGGGCGTCGTAGATGCGCGCGCCGAGCCCGCGCCGGTGCAGCAGGTTGGCGGCGACGAGCCGTGCGTGGACCTCCTCGTCGCTCAGCGGCGGCGCGATCCGCATCGTCGCCCCGGCGGGCAGGCCGCGCAGCGCGTCCGGCGCGCCGGGAACGGCGTCGATGTGCAGCACCGTCTGCCGGACGGGCGCGACGCGGTTGGCACGGCCGCCCATGCGCCCGACGATCTCGATGCCGCGCTTCAGGCCCGCAACCCGTCTGAGCGTGCGCTTCAGAACGCTGGACGAGGAGGCGGACGACATGCCCTGCCACGTCTACCAGGCACGTTCCGGATCGCGTGCCGGTCGTTCACCTTGCGGCCACCTTGGGCGGCCCGGCCCGGATCGCGCACCCCGGGTACGCTGCCGCGCATGTCGACGGCTCCCTCCCCCTCGGACGCCTGGTGGCGCGAGGGCGTTCTCTACCAGGTGTATCCCCGCTCCTACCAGGACTCCGACGGCGACGGCCACGGCGACCTGCCCGGGCTGATCGACCGGCTCGACCATCTCGAGTGGCTCGGCGTCGACGGCATCTGGCTGAGCCCGACGTTCCCCTCGCCGAATCGCGACTGGGGCTACGACGTCGCCGACTACCGCGGCGTGCACCCCGACTTCGGGACGCTCGAGGACATGGACCGCCTGATCGAGGAGGCCGGCAAGCGCGGCATCCGGGTGCTGCTCGACCTCGTGCCCAACCACACCTCCGACCAGCACGCCTGGTTCGTCGAGGCGTCCTCCTCGCGCGACGCGCCGAAGCGCGACTGGTACGTGTGGGCCGACGGCGACGAGCCGCCCAACAACTGGAAGGGCGCGTTCGGCGGGATCGCCTGGACGTTTCACGAGCCGACCGGCCAGTGGTACCTGCACAACTTCCTGCCCGGCCAGCCCGACCTCAACTGGTGGAACCCCGAGGTCCGGACCGCCTTCGAGGACATCCTCACCTACTGGTTCGACCGCGGGGTGGCCGGCTTCCGCATCGATGTCGCGCACTCGATGATCAAGGACCCCGAGCTGCGCGACGACCCGCCCGCGGGTCCCGGCGACCACCCGCGCGAGCAGGAGCGTGGGCTGCGGCAGATCAACTCGATGAACCGCCCCGAGGGCCACGAGATCCTGCAGTCCTGGCGCGCGCTGGCCGACGCGCGGCCCGAGCCGCACCCGATCTTGGTGGGGGAGACGTTCGTCTACGACTTCGACCGGCTGATCGGGTTCTACGGCGCGGGCGACGATGAGCTGCACCTCGCGTTCAACATCCCGTTCGCGATCGCCGAGCTCGATGCGGACGAGCTGCGCGGGATCGTCGAGACGATGGAGGCGCGGCTGCCCGAGGCCGCCTGGCCGGTCTACATGGCCTCCAATCACGACATCCGCCGGCTCGCGTCGCACTGGGCGGCGGGCGACGAGGCGAAGGCGCGCGTCGGGCTGCTGATCCTGCTGACGCTGCGCGGCACGCCGTTCCTGTACGCCGGTGACGAGATCGCGCTGCCCGACGGCGAGGTCCCCGCCGACCGCATCCTCGACGTCGGCGACCGCGACCCCTGCCGGACGCCGATGCCGTGGGAGCCGGGCCCGGGCGGCGGGTTCACGACGCCGGACGCCGAGCCGTGGCTGCCGATGACCGACCCGGACGAGCGCAACGTCGCCGACCAGCGCGACGACCCCGGCTCGACCCTGCGCTTCACGCGCGACGTGATCGCCCTGCGCCGGGCCGAGGCCGGCCTGCGCACGGGCGCCTACGAGACGGTCGACGCGCCGGAGGGGGCCTGGGCGTGGCGGCGCGGCGACGGCCTCCTGGTCGCCGTCAACCTCGGCGATGCGCCGGTCACCATCGAGGACGTGACCGGTGACGTCGCGGTCGCCACCGACCGGGCGCGCGACGGCGAGTCGGTCGCCGGCGCGCTCGAGCTCGCCCCGTCCCAGGGCGTTGTGGTGCGCTTGAGCTGAACGCGCTAGTTTCCGGCCGCAATCATGGCCGATCGTTCCCGGTGTCCCTCCTGCGGCGAGCGCGTGAGTCCGTACGCCGCCGGCTGCGCCGTCTGCGGCGCCGACCTCGACACGGGGCGCTGGGACTCCGGTCCCGGCGTCGGCCAGCGGGTGGCGAGCGCGCTCAACGCCGTCTCGTTCGGCGCGATCCCCGGCTGGCTGGTGGTGGTCGTCGCCCTGCTCGTCGTGGGCTACGTGCTGCGCTGAACCGGCCCGCCCGGGCAACGATCCGGTTTAGGGTGCGGGCATGGAGAGGGTCACGCGCGCCGCACTGGCGACCTTGACGATGCTCATGCTGCTGCCGGCGGCGGCGGCATCGGCGGGCACCGGTGCGGGCGACCCGCGCTATGCGCTCGTGCACGGCTGCTACGCGCTGCAGTCGGGCGCGACGGGCAAGTTCGTCGCCAAGACCGCCGAGGGCTACGCCGCGACGGCGGCGGACGCCGCCTCCGCCGAGGTCTTCCGCCTGCAGGCGACGCGGCTCGGCGGCTACATGCTCTACGGCCGCGCCAAGGACTACCTGGGCCTGCAGGACGGCGCCGTCAAGCCGATCACCGCGCCCGGACCGGCCGCCGACTTCACCATCGACGACGCCCCGGACGCCGGGCGCTTCACGCTCGTGGCACAGGACGGCCAGGCGGTCGGCGCCGGGCCGGACGGCACGCTGGCGCCCGCCCCGGCGCCGTCGGCCTTCGGGTTCGACAAGGCCGGCGGATGCCCCGAGTACCCGGAGGCCGAGATCAACGCCAGCGGGCCGGTCCACAAGGGGTCGGCGCCGTACGCCGCCACGCGCGGCTTCATCGACGCCCACATGCACATGATGGGCTTCGAGTTCCTGGGCGGGAACGTCCACTGTGGCCGCCCGTGGAGCCCCTACGGCATCACCGTCGCACTGGCCGGCTGCCCGCCGACCGAGGCTGCGAGCCCGGTGATCGAGAGCTTCCTCAACGGCGGCAGCCCGCCCGCCACCGACCCGGTCGGCTGGCCGTCGTTCAAGCAGTGGCCGGAGTGGGATGCGCTCACGCACGAGCAGAGCTACTACGCGTGGCTCGAGCGCGCCTGGCGCGGCGGCGAGCGGATCTTCGTCAACCTGTTCGTCGAGAACCACGCGCTCTGCTCGCTGTATCCCAGCCGGCGCAACTCCTGCAACGAGATGGACTCCGTGCGCCTCCAGGCCAAGGACCTGCGCGCGCTGCAGGACTACATCGACGCCCAGAACGGCGGCCCGGGCAAGGGCTGGTTCCGGATCGTCGGCGACCCGTTCCAGGCCCGCAAGGTGATCAACGCGGGCAAGCTGGCCGTCGTCCCCGGCATCGAGGTCTCCAACCTGTTCGACTGCGGCCTGCACAACGGCGTCTCGAGCTGCACGAACGCCGACGTCGACCAGCGCCTGGACGCGGTCTACAACGACCTCGGCGTCCGCGACATGGAGCTGATCAACAAGTTCAACAATGGCTTCGCCGGCGTCACCGGCGACGACGGCACGACCGGCGCGGTCGTCAACACGGGCAACAAGTACGAGACCGGCCAGTACTGGGACATGAAGACCTGTACGGGGCCGCCGGAGGAGCACGACAAGACGCAGCCGACGCTGTCGGCGGGCGAGCAGGCGCCGCTGCTGGACGCCTTCGGCTCGCTGGCCGGCGGCTCGCCGCTGCCGGTCTATCCAGCGCCGCCGCACTGCAACACGATGGGGCTGACCGCGCTCGGCGACCACCTCGTCCGCCGGATGATCGAGAAGCGCATGATCGTCGACCCCGACCACCTCGACGTGATCAGCCGCAAGGCGCTGCTGGACATCGTCGAGTCGGAGAAGTACTCCGGGGTCGTCTCCTCGCATTCGTGGTCGAGTGCCGACGCGTACCCGCGGATCTACAGGTCCGGGGGCTTCGTGGCCCCGTATGCCGGCGACTCCAAGAAGTTCGTGGACCAGTGGAAGGCGCTCCGGCCCGAGCGCGACACCCGGTACTACTGGGGCATCGGCTGGGGCGCCGACATGAACGGCTTCGGGCACCAGGGCGCGCCGCGCAAGGGCCCGAACCCGGTCAAGTACCCGTTCAAGTCGTGGGACGGCAAGGTCACGTTCGAGCGCCAGAAGACCGGCGACCGCACGTTCGACATCAACACCGACGGCGTCGCGCACTACGGCCTGTATCCCGACTGGGTCGAGGACCTGCGCATGCAGGCCGGCGATCAGATCGTGTCCGACCTCACGCGCGGTCCGGAGGCCTACCTGCAGATGTGGGAGCGTGCGGTCGGCGTCGCCCCGAGCGACCGCTGCCGCCAGCGCAACCTCGGTCTCCGCCCGACGGGCGCCGGCCTGGTGCTGCTCGGCACGCCGGCCGAGGACGTCCTGCGCGGGGCGGGACAGCCGGTCAGCCGCGGCGCGCGCGCCTGGACCTGGTGCGTGGCCGGGCACAAGCCGTCGGGCACGGTCACCGGCGTCTTCGCGCGCGATGGCCGCCTCGGGCTGGTCGCCTCGACCGCCGAGCACCACCGGATCGGCCACGTCGGCAGCGGCCGGCCGGCGAGCGCGGTGCCGGCCTCGGCGAGGCAGGTCGCGCCCGGGCTGTTCGTGCGCC
>JAXDHL010000450.1:0-2556 GCA_034664525.1 Solirubrobacteraceae bacterium | reverse complement strand
AGCGCCTGGTCGACGTCGCGCTCGCGCAGCTGCTTGGTGATGCGGGTCAGCCGGGTGCCGAACGTGAAGGTCTCGGCCTGTGCGGCCCAGGCGAAGCGCAGGTAGTCGGGGACCTGCGGGCGCAGCGAGCCGGAGACGTCGATCAGGACGAGCAGCGGGCGCGGGCGGTGCGGGCGGTCACGGCGGGCCAGCTGGGCGATCTCGCCCGTGCGGGTGGCGGCGCGCAGCGTCCGGCGCAGGTCGATGTGCGGGCCGGTGCGGGCCGGCTTGCGCCGCCGCGACCGGATCCGGGGGAGGTGCTCGGCGATCGCCTTGCGCAGCGCGGCGAGATCCTCCTCGGTCGCGTCGTAGGTGCGCCGGTTGGCGAGGTCGTGGACGCTTGCGCTCTTGCCCGTGCCCTCGGAGAGCTGGACGGGCTGCAGCTCTCCGTCGTGCTTGGGCTGCGGCGCCTGCTCCTCGCCCTCCTCGGTCGACTCGACGATCGGCGGCGCGCCGGCGAAGTGGGTGGCGAATACCGCGTCGAACCGGGGCAGGTCGTCCAGCCGCGTCACCAGGGTCACGCGAGCGAGCCAGTACAGGCGGGTGACGTCGGGCGGCGTGTTCTCCGCCAGCGCGCGCAGGAAGTCGATCCGCTTCTCGGGAATCGGCGCCCAATCGGCGAGGAACGCCTCGATCACGCCCCGCGCGCGCGTCACAGGCCGAGCGCCTCGGCGTGGGCGAGGACAACGTCTGTGTCCTCGGCCTCCTTGAGCAGCAGGCCGAGCGAGCGGCGCAGCGCCAGCGGCCACGCGCTCCCCTCGCCGGCGAGCAGCTTCGCCGCCTGCGCCCAGTCGATCGTCTCGGCGATGCCGGGCGGCTTGATCAGCTTCAGCCGCCGGACCTCGGAGACCGCGGAGACCAGCGAGGCGGCCGCCTCGTCGGCCAGGCCCGGCACCCGCGCGTCGATGATCGCGCGCTCGCGATCCGGATCAGGGAACGCGATCCAGTGATACAGGCAGCGGCGCTTGAGCGCGTCGTGCAGCTCGCGCGTGCGGTTGGACGTCAGGACCACGATCGGCGGCTCAGAGGCCGAGATCGTCCCCAGCTCGGGGATCGTGATCTGGAAGTCGCTCAGGAACTCGAGCAGGAACGCCTCGAACTCCGAGTCCGCGCGGTCGATCTCGTCGATCAGCAGCACGCACGGCGTCCGCAGCGCGCGCAGCAGCGGGCGCTCCATCAGGAACTCCGGTCCGTAGAGCTCGCCCACCGGCCGGCCCTCGGCCTCGCACGCCCGGATCGCCAGCAGCTGCTTCGGGTGATCCCACTCGTAGAGCGCCTGCGCCGCGTCGAGCCCCTCGTAGCACTGCAGCCGGATCAGCTCGCGGTCTTGGGTACGGGCCAGCACCTTCGCCAGCTCGGTCTTGCCGACGCCGGGCTCACCCTCGAGGATCAGCGGCCGCCGCAGGGACAGCGCCAGATGGACCGCGGTGAGCAGTCCCTCGTCGGCGAGGTACCGCTCATTCGCGAACCGCTGGGCCAGCGCGTCGATGTCGCTGTGCGACAGCGATGGCCTGTCACCGGGCTCGATCACGCCGCTCGCAGCTCGTCGATCCCGCGCAGGACCCGCTCCGGTGTGAAGGGCATCTCCTCCAGGCGTACCCCGCAGGCGTCGAAGATCGCGTTGGCGATCGCCGGGATCGGCGCGTTGGCGGTCATCTCGCCGATGCCCTTGGCGCCGAACGGACCGTTGGCCGCCGGGAACTCGATGATCGCGCTCTGCATCACCGCGTTGTCGGCGGGGCCCGGCATCAGGTACTGCTCGAAGTCGGTCGGCCCGTGGTCACGCGCCGGGTAGTACGGCTCGGTCGACTCGTACAGCGCGTGCGAGACGCCCATCCACGCGCCGCCCTCGATCTGCTGCGTGGCCATCGCGGGGTTGATCGCGCGGCCGACCTCATAGACGTTGTACATCGCGAGGACGTCGACCACGCCGGTCTCGTCGTCGACGGCGACCTCGGCCACCGTGCAGGCGTGCGCCTGGCAGGAGTCGGGGTCCATCTCGCCCGTCTCGGGCACCGGGTAGGAGCGTTCCTTGAGGAACATGCCGCGACCCGCGATCGTGCGGCCGAGCTTGAAGTGCGCGGCCAGCGCGAGGTCGACGATGTGGATCTTCTTCTCGTCGGAGCCCTTGAGCTTGATGAAGCCGGTGCCGTCGGTCTCCAGATCCTCGGCGTCGACCTCCAGCTCGTCGGCCGCCGCCTGCAGCATCACCTCGCGCGCCTCCTGCGCGGCCATGATCACCGCGTTGCCGACGCGGTGCGTGCCGCGTGAGGCGAACGTGCCCATGCAGTGCGGGCCGGTGTCGGTGTCGGCGGTGTCGACGAGGATGTTCTCGTAGGGCAGCCCGAGCGTCTCCGCCGCGCACTGGGCGGCGATCGTCTTGATGCCCTGGCCGAGGTCGACCGACGACAGCGTCACGACGAACGTGCCGGTCGTGGTGGAGTGGATCAGCGCCTGCGAGGGGTCGCCGCCGAGGTTCATGCCGGTCGGGTAGTTGACGGCGGCGTAGCCGCGCCC
>JAXDHL010000449.1:0-2518 GCA_034664525.1 Solirubrobacteraceae bacterium | reverse complement strand
CAAGGCGGCGGCGCGCGCCCGGTCGCGCAGGAGCGCAACCAGCCCCGCGGCGAAATCCGCGTCGGAGTCGGCGACGAGCGCGTGCGACGCGTCGATCCCCTGGCAGGCGAGCGGCGTCGCGACCGCGGGCGCTCCCGCCGCCATCGCCTCCAGCAGCTTGTTCTTGATCCCGGTGCCGCTCTCCATCGGGCACGCGTAGACGGCGGCGCCCCACAGGTACGGCCGCAGGTCGGGGACGTCGGGGATCACGCCGCCGAGCGCGCGCACCTCCGGCCCCGGCGAGCGGCCGACGATCGTCAGCGTCGCGTCCGGCAGCTCGCGCCGCACGAGCGGCATGATCCGCTGCGCGAGCCGCGTCGCGGCCGCCGCGTTGGACGGGGCGCCGAGCGCGCCGGTGAAGACGATCCCGGAGCGCTCCACGCCCGGCGGCGGGGCAAACAGCGCAGCGTCGACGCCGTTCGGGATCGTCTCGACCCGTAGCGAGCGGTCCAGCCGCGCGACCTCGCGCGCGTCCTCGTCGGTGACGAGCACGACACGCTTGAACGGGCGATAGGCGGTCGCTTCCCAGCGCCGGACCGCGCGCTCCTGCTGCCGCCGCCAGAGCCGCTCCGCGCCGTGCGCGCGATCGGCTTCGGCGCGCACGTTGAGGTGCCAGGCGTCGAGCGGCGCGATTACGGCGGGGACACCGCCTAGCGGGATTCGAGCGAGCGAACCGAGCATCACATGCGCGGCGTCGAAATGGCGCGTCTCGAGCAGGCGGGGCAGGGCGCGCTCGAACGGTGCCCCCAGGCGCCGCGCCTCGACCGGCTCGCGCAGCGCCAGGGCCGCTCCCCGCAACGCCCACGCGCGCCCGCGCCCGGGCGCAGACAGCGGCAACTCGTACAGGGAGATCCCGGCCGGCGGCGGGCCGTCCTGGTCCGGGTGGCGCAGCGCGAGCACGGTCACCTCGGCCCGCTCGGCCAGGCGCGCGCACAGCTGGGCGAGCACGAGCCGCGAGCCGTTGAGGGGTGCGCGCGGAGCCTCGGAAGCACAGAGGAGGATGCGCACCGCGGCCATGTTGGCAGCATGTGCAGCTTGCGCGACCCCATCGGTGCCGTGATCATCTCTCCGCGCCTCCCCGAGCCGCCCGTGACGGGCGGCCAGAAGCGGACGCTCCGCCTGCTCGAAGCGATGGCGCGCGCGGGCCTGGCGCCCCGCATCCTCACGACGGACCCGGGCGAGGCGGGCGCGGCAGAGCGCCTGCGCATGCGCGGGTGGACGGTCGACGTCGTGCCCGAGACGCCGAGCTCCGCGCTCGATCGGGTTCGCCAGCACGCGCACCGGCTGCCGAGCCCGTTCCTGCCGGCCGTCGCCGCCCGCTTGGACGAGCTCGCCGCCGACGCCGCCCTCGTCCAATACGAGCACACCCAGAGCGCCTACTACGAAGCTCCGCGCGGGGTTCCCACCGTCCTCAGCCTGCACAACCACGACTCGGCGGCCGCCACCAGTGCCGCCGCCGGCCGTCGGGGCGTGGCCTGGCTGCGAGAGCACAACCGCGCTGCCGCGCTGCGCAACGTCGAGCGCCGCGTGATGCCCAAGGCCGACCGCGTCCTGTGTGTCTCCGAGCCGGACGCGGCGGCCGTCACTCGCGCCGGCGGCCGCGCGATCCTCGTCCCCAACGGGGTCGACGACGAGTTCTTCGGAGTGGTGGGCCCCGGCGACGAGGACCGCGTGCTGTTCTTCGGGCACTTCGGCTACGAGGCCAACCGGCGCGGGATCGAGCGCTTCCTCGCCGACGGCTGGCCGGAGGTGCGGCGGGCGCGCCCGAAGGCGCGGCTCGCACTGGCGGGCGGGGGGATCGACCGCAGCCTGCACGCGATCGACGGCGTCGACGTCCTCGGCCTCGTTGCCGACCTGCCGGCGGTCGTCGCCGCCGCGCGCGCGGTGGTCGTCCCGATCTGGGAGGGCGGCGGCACGCGGCTGAAGGTGCTCGAGGCGCTGGCCGCCGCGCGCGCCGTCGTCTCGACGCCGCTGGGCGCCTCCGGCGTCGGCTTCGAGCACGGCCGACACGGCCTGCTGGCCGAATCGCCGCAGGCGCTCGGGACCGCGCTGGCCGGTGTGTTGTCTGATCCGCACCAAGCCTCGGCGCTGGGTCGAGAGGGTCGGAGCCTGGCTGAGCAGTACCGCTGGAAAGCCGCGCTTTCGGGGGCGGCGGCCTTCTACTCAGAGGTGTCTGCGCGTGCCCGGTTCGCTGACTGACTCAGGTTCGGGGAGGCCGCGGCCGATGATGTAGATCGAGCACCAATCGCTCACACGACAAAGGCAAACCCGCCGCAAGACGGGGACGCAAAGCCACGGGACCCCCAGGTCTGGGGTCGGCCGGGCCGCCGAAAGGGGCACCGAGGGTGAAGATCACGAAGGCATTCGCTGCCGTTCTGGCCATACTGGTCGCTGTGCCGTCGATGGCGCAGGCCGCCGGCCCGGTCGGGCATTTCCGCGTCGCGATCGACACCAACGCGGCCACCGCGGACTATTCCGG
>JAXDHL010000448.1:0-5848 GCA_034664525.1 Solirubrobacteraceae bacterium | reverse complement strand
CCACCCCTCCCTCGCCAGCCAGGCAGTCACGGCATCGGCGCGCCGCGGGCGATCCCGGCGCGAGGAGTCGTCGTCCACCCACAAGGGCGCCGCGAACTAGGACCGCAGCGCCGGGAACAGCACGACCTCGCGGATGCTCGGCCGCCCGGTCAGCAGCATCGTCAGCCGATCGATCCCGGTCCCGAGCCCGCCGGTCGGCGGCATCCCGTGCTCGAGCGCCGACAGGAACGCCTCGTCCATCGGCTGCGCGTCCTCGTCGCCGGCGCGCGCGGCCACCGCCTGCTCCTCGAAGCGGGCGCGCTGGTCGTCCGGGTCGTTGAGCTCCGTGAACGCGTTGGCGATCTCCATGCCGCCGGCGAACGCCTCGAACCGCTCGACCAGGCCCTCCTCGGTCCGGTTGCGCTTGGCGAACGGCGTCAGCTCTACCGGGTAGTCGAGCAGGTATGTGGGCTGGATCAGCTTCGGCTCGACGTAGCGCGACAGCAGATGATCGACCATGCGCGCCCACGTCGCCTCGTGTTCCGGGACCTCGAGCCCCTCGGCGCGCATCGCCTCCTTCAGCGCCTCGAGCGAGCGGTGCTCGTAGATCGCCACGCCGGTCTCCTCCTCGATCGCCCCGCCGAGCGTCCTGCGGGCCCACGGGGCGGAGAAGTCGATCTCGCCCGCGTAGCCGATCGCCTCGGCGACGGAGCCGACCATCCGCTCGTAGCGGTCGGCGGCGTCCAGGTAGTCGGCGTAGGCCTCGTACCACTCGAGCATCGTGAACTCGGGGTTGTGCTTGGTCGACAGCCCCTCGTTGCGGAAGTCCTTGCCCAGCTCGTACACCCGCTCGAGGCCGCCGACGATGCAGCGCTTGAGGTACAGCTCGGTGGCGATGCGCAGGTACATCGTCTGGTCGAGCGCCTTGAAGTGGGTCGTGAACGGGCGCGCCGCCGCGCCGCCGTAGATCGGCTGCAGCACCGGCGTCTCGACCTCGATGAAGCCGTCGTCGTCGAGGAAGCGGCGGATCGCCGACACCACCTTGGCACGGGTGATGAACAGCGCGCGGGCGTCCTCGTCGCTCATCAGGTCGAGCTCGCGGTGGCGGAAGCGGGTCTCGACGTCGGAGACGCCGTGGAACTTGTCCGGCGGCGGCCGCAGGCTCTTGGCCAGCACGGTGAAGGACTCGAGCTTGAGCGACAGCTCGCCGCGACGGGTCTTGAAGACCGTCCCGTCGGCGCCGACGATGTCGCCCAGGTCGACCGCGTCCAGCAGCCGCCGGAACGCCTCCTCCCCGAGCACATCGATGCGCGCGTGCAGCTGCATCCGCCCGGTCCGGTCCACGAGGTCCAGGAACGCCGCCTTGCCCGAGCCGCGACGCGCGGCCAGCCGGCCCGCGATCCGGGCGGCGACCTCGGTCTCCTCGCCGTCCGCGAGGTCGGCGTGCGGCGCCTTGACGGTCGCGACCGGCGTCACGCCGGGGAACGCGTGCGGGAACGGGTCGATCCCGGCGGCGCGCAGGTCGGCGAGCTTGCGCCGCCGGGTCGCGACGAGGTCGGTGCCGTCGTCGGGCTCGGCCACGCGATCGCCGACCGGCTAGACGGCGATCTTGGCGACCGTGAGCTTGCGGACCTTGCCCGAGGGCAGGTGCACGTCGACCGTGTCGCCCTTCTTGTGGCCCAGCAGCGCTTTGCCGACCGGCGACTCGTTCGACAGCCGCTTCGGCGACGCCGACGGGTCGGCCTCGGTCGAGCCGACGATCATGAACGTGTCCGGCTTGCCCTTGTCGTCCTTGGTGTCGACGGTGACGCCGACGCGGACGATGTTCGAGTCCAGCTCGGAGGAGTCGATGACGGTGGCGGAGCGCAGCTTCTCCTCGAGGGAGGCGATCCGCGACTCGAGCATCATCTGCTCGTTCTTCGCGTCGTCGTACTCGGAGTTCTCCGAGATGTCCCCGAACTCCCGGGCCTCCTTGATGCGCTCGGCAACCTCCCGGCGCTTCTCGCCCGAGAGGTACTCGATCTCCTGCTTGAGCTTCTCGAGCCCTTCAGGGGTGAGGATGACGTCCTTCTGCATGGTCGTCCCTGGGGAAGTGGGGTACGTGGCACCAAAAGAGCCCGCGCGCGGGCTCTAGGCGGCCGGGGAGGATAGCACCGGGTCGAGCCCCCGAATCACGGCTCGCTGCTCGTCGATCGTGGCCGCGAGTTGCAGACGGTTCTTGAGCTCCGCGGTGCCATTCAGCCGCTCGACGTACCACGGGTGGAACTTGCGCAGGTAACTCGCGGCGCGGTCCGGGCCGAGGTGCTCCACGGCCCGCTCGAGCACCCACAGCCACTCCGCGACGACCTCCTCCGGCGCGGGCGCGACGGCGCGGGTGCCGAGGACCTCCTCGAACAGCCACGGGTTCCCGAGCGCCCCGCGGGCGAGCATCACCGCCGCGCAGCCCGTGTGCTCGAACACCCAGCGGACGTGGTCGGCGCCCTGCATGCCGCCCGAGACGATCACCGGCACGTCGAGGTCCTGCACGAGCTGCGCCGCGAGCTCGTAGTCGGGCACGCCCTTGTGGTGGACCTTGATCGTCCGCGGGTGGAAGGTGATCCCGGCCACGCCGGCCTCCTCGGCCAGGCGGCGGGCGACGCCGGCGCCCTCGGCGCGCAGCTTGACGGTGACGGGAAGGTTCGAGCCCTCGCGGGCGGCCTTCGCCACCGCGACCGCCGCATCGGGGTCCTTGAGCAGCGCCGCCCCCGCCCCGGTCTTCATCACCTTCGGGACGGGACAGCCCATGTTGAGGTCGATCAGGTCGGCGCCGCGGTCGGCCACCACGGCGGCGGCGTGGCGCATCACGGCGGGGTCCTGGCCGAACAGCTGGATCGAGACCGGCCCCCCGGCGCCGGCCGTCCGCTCGGCGTCCTCGATCCGCAGCAGCTCGGTCAGCGTGCGCTTGTTCTCGTAATGGATCGCGAAGCTCGAGACCATCTCGGAGACGACGAGCCCGGCCCCGTAGCGGCGCGCCTGCAGGCGCACGAACCAGTTGCCGATGCCGGCCAGCGGCGCGAGCACGACGCGGTTGGGGATCGGCAGGCCGCCGAGGGTCCAGGGGTCGGTCAGGGAGCGCTGCACGGCCCTCGTAGGGTAGGCCGGGCCGATGCTGGTGATCTTCGACTGCGACGGGGTCCTGGTCGACTCCGAGATCATCTCGAACCGCGTGCTCGCCGAGGCGTTCACGGCGATCGGCGTCCCGATGACGACCGAGCAGGCGATCCACCACTTCATGGGCCGCAGCCGGACGCATCTCGAGGCGCGCGGCGCCGAGCTCTACGGCCGGCCGCTGCCCGACGGCTTCTACGAGGGCTACGCGGGCACGCGCGACGCGGCCTTCGAACGCGAGCTCGCGGCGGTGGAGGGCATCCACGACGCGGTCGCGGCCCTGCACGCCGCCGGCGTCGCCACCTGCGTCGCCTCCTCCGGCTCCCACCGCAAGATGCGCCTGACGCTGGGGATGACCGGCCTCTGGGAGCCCTTCGAGGGCCGCATCTACGCCGCCGCCGAGGTCGAGCACGGCAAGCCCGCGCCGGACCTGTTCCTGCACGCCGCCCGCTCGGAGGGCTTCGAGCCCGCCGACTGCACCGTGGTCGAGGACGCCCCAGCGGGCGTCGCCGCCGGCCGGGCCGCCGGCATGCGGGTGCTCGCCTACGCGGGACTCACCGATCCCGCGCTGCTCGGCGACGCCGACGTCGTGTTCCGCGCCATGCACGAGCTGCCGGGGCTTGCGCTCGACGGCGCGCGGGCACAACAGTCCGGGTGAGCGAGGCCCGCGAGCAATCGCGCAAGTCCGTGCTGGCCGCGCTCGCGGCCAACTCCGCGATCGCCGTCATCAAGCTGATCGCGGCCGTCATCTCGGGCTCGACCGCCCTGCTGGCCGAGGGCTTCCACTCGATCGCCGACACCGGCAACCAGGCGCTGCTGCTGCTCGGCCTGCGGCTGTCGGACAAGCCGCCCGACGAGGAGCACCCGTTCGGGCACGGGAAGGAGCGCTTCTTCTGGACGTTCGTGGTCGCGCTGGCGCTGTTCCTGGTCGGCGGCCTGGTCTCGATCGAGCGCGGCGTCTCCGGCCTGCTCCACCCCGAGAAGCTGCCGAGCGTGCCGATCGCCGTCGCCGTGCTGGTCGTCGCCGCGGTCTTCGAGGGCAGCGCGCTGCGGATCGCGCTGCGGACGTTCAACAAGGAGCGCGGCCGGCGCTCGTTCTGGGGCGGGATCCGCCGCGCCAAGGATCCCGAGACCCTGACGGTGGTCTTCGAGGACACCGCCGCGCTGACCGGCATCGTCGTCGCGATCGTCGGCATCGTCCTCGCCAAGGTCCTCGACGACGCGCGCTGGGACTCGGGCGCGGCGGTCATCATCGGGCTGCTCCTGTGCGGCGTCGCCTTCGCGCTCGCGCGCGAGGTCAAGGACCTGCTGATCGGCGAGTCGGCCAAGCCCGAGACGCGCCAGGCGATCGAGGAGGCGGTCCGCAGCGTGCCCGAGGTCGAGGGCATCCGGGAGCTGCTCACGATGCACGTCGGGCCTGACGAGATCCTCGTCAACCTCGACGTCTGCTTCAAGGACGGGCTCGACACCGACGGCATCGAGGAAGCGATCGTGCGCGTGGAGAACGCGATCCGGGAGAAGGCCCCGAACGTCGGCAAGATCTTCGTCGAGCCCGCCCAGCCCGGCGGTCCCCGGAGCTAGCCCGCGGGCTCCTGGTTGCGCTCCCAGATGATGCGCAGCCCCTCGAGCGTCAGCTCCTCGTCGACGTCGTC
Source organism: Solirubrobacteraceae bacterium (assembly GCA_034664525.1). Lineage (GTDB taxonomy): Bacteria > Actinomycetota > Thermoleophilia > Solirubrobacterales > Solirubrobacteraceae > DATLGB01. The sequence goes on along the minus strand of JAXDHL010000448.1, from coordinate 1,070 downwards.
GATCGTCTCGCAGAATGGGACGATCGCGCTGGCGAGCCCGCCGGTGGCGATCGCCTCGGTCTCCTCTCCCAGCTCGTCTCGCAGCCGGCTCACGATCGCGTCGACCTGGCCGGCGAAGCCGTAGATCACGCCGGAGCGGATCGCGTCCACCGTGCCCTTGCCGATCAGCGAGCGCGGGGCGGTGAGGTCGATCTTCGGCAGCGCGGCGGCGCGCTGGGTCAGGGCCTCCATCGAGATCTCGACCCCGGGGGCGATGATGCCGCCGAGGTACTCGCCGGCCGCGGACACGACGTCGAACGTCAGCGCGGTGCCGAGGTCGACGACGACGACCGGGCCGCCGACCTTCTCGTAGGCGGCGACGGCGTTGGTCAGGCGGTCGGCGCCGAGCTCGCGCGGGTTGTCGATCCGGATCGGCATCCCCGTGCGCACGCCCGGACCGACGACCGGCATCTCGTGGCCCAGGTAGCGGGCGGCCATCGCGGTCCACTCGGGGCGCAACTGCGGGACCGTCGAGGAGACGATCGAGGCGTCGATGTCGGCGAAGCCGAGGCCGCGCAGGGCGAGCAGCGCGAGCAGGGCGGCGCCGAGCTCATCCGACGTCGACTCGCGCACGGTCGCGAAGCGCCAGTGCTCGACCAGCTTCTGCCCGTCGTAGGCCCCGAAGTGGGTCTGCGTGTTCCCGACGTCGACTACCAGCAGCACAAGGCGCCGGAGCATAGGCTTTCGGCCATGCCGGCGAAGCTGTACGTCGTCCCTGCGTCGCACCCGTGTGCGACGGTGATCGCCGCCCTCGACCGCAAGGGCGTCGACTACGAGCGCATCGACCTCGTCCCGGCCATCCACAAGGCGGTCATGAAGGCTGCCTTCGGCGTGGGCACCGTCCCCGGGATCCGGTTCGAGGGCGGCCGCAAGGTGCAGGGCTCGCGGGCGATCCTGCGGGCGCTGGAGGACCAGCGCCCGGAGCCGCCACTGTTCCCGCCGGCCGGCACCGATGCCCGGCGGCAGGTGCGGGTGGCCGAGGAGTGGGGCGACCAGGTCCTGCAGCCGCTCGTGCGGCGGCTGGTCTGGTA
>JAXDHL010000447.1:0-4130 GCA_034664525.1 Solirubrobacteraceae bacterium | reverse complement strand
CATCGCGGCGCTTGATCGCGTCGTCGGTGAGGTTGTTCTTGACGGATGTCGTCGTCGACGCCCGCTCGAGCGTGTTCGCCAGCCACTGCGGGTCGACCGGGAGGTCGCCCGCACCCGGGTCCTGGGCCGCCGCAGGGGCAGCCAAGGCCAGGGAGGCCAGCACGGCCGCCGCTCCCAGGCGGCCGCGATATGTAAACCCTGCCATCGTCTCCTTCTTCCTCTTCGAGAGGGGGTAGGGGAGGTAACGCCACGTTTCCTACCAGGTTTGTAGACTAAGTGGCGCCGATGCTCCGGTTCGACGTCCACCAGCACCTCTGGTCCGCCCCGCTCGTCGCCGCGCTCGAGCGCCGGGCGGAGGCGCCCCGCATCCGTCGCGAGGGACTGCGGTGGCGGCTCGACCTTCCCGGCGAGCCGTCCTGTGGCATCGACGTGGACGGCGACGACCCGGACCGCCGGGCCGGCCTGGTCTGCGTCGACGGGCTGGACCGTGCGCTGATCGCGCCGTCGCCCGCCCTCGGCGCGGCGCGCGACGTGCTCGACGCCTACCACGCGGGCTGCGCCGAGCTGCCGGAGACCTTCGGCGCCTGGGGTGCGCTGGACCACCGGACCGCCGTCCCCGGGGACGTCGACGCGCTGCTCGGCGCGGGCTTCGCCGGGGTGTGCCTGCCGTCGAACGCGCTGGCGAGCCCCGCCGCGCTCGACCGGGTCGGGCCGCTGCTGGAGTGCCTCGAGCGCCGCGGCGCACCGCTGTTCGTGCATCCCGGCGGCGGCTCGAACGAGCCGGGCGCACCCGCCTGGTTCACCGCGCTGACCGACTACGTGACCGGGATGCACACCGCGTGGCACGCATTCGCCGCGGCCGGCCGCCCGGCCCATCCCCGGCTGCGCGTCCTGTGGGCGATGCTCGCCGGCGGCGCGCCGCTGCACGCCGAGCGCCTGGCCGCGCGCGGCGGCCCGGCCTCAGCCGTGCTGGACCACGACAGCTTCTACGACAGCTCGTCCTACGGCTTCGAGCTGATCGAGGCGACCGCGCGCGTGGTCGGGTTGAATCAGGTGGTCCACGGCTCGGATCGCCCGGTCCTCGCGCCGGTGACCGCACCGCTCGGCCCGGAGGCCTGGCACGCGATGACGGTTCGGGCGCCGGCGGCGCTGCTCGGCACGCGCGCCGCGGTGACCATGGCGGCGCCGATCGCCGCCACCTCGTCGTCGCTGGCCACGTAGGGCGGCATCGCGTAGACGAGGTCACGGAACGGTCGCAGCCACACCCCGCGCTCGACCGCGGACGCGGTCGCCGCCGCGACGTCCACCGGCCCGTCGAGCTGCAGCACGCCGACGGCGCCGAGCACCCGCACGTCGCGCACGCCCGGCAGCTCGCGGGCCGGCTCGAGCGCCGCCCGCAGGCCGGCCTCGATCCGCGCGACGTCGGACCGCCAGCCGCCGTCGAGCAGCAGGCCGGTGGAGGCGAGCGCGACGGCGCAGGCCAGCGGGTTGGCCATGAACGTCGGGCCGTGCATGAGGGCTCCGCCCTCCAGCGACGACGCCACCTCCGGTGTGCACAGCGCGGCGGCCAGCGTCAGGTAGCCGCCGGTCAGGGCCTTGCCGACGCACATGACGTCGGGGGCGACGCCGGCGTGCTCGGCGGCGAACATGGCGCCCGTGCGGCCGAAGCCGGTAGCGATCTCGTCGAAGACCAGCAGCAGCCCGTGCTCGTCGCAGCGGTCGCGCAACAGCCGCAGGACGGCCGGGTCGTAGGGCCACATGCCGCCGGCGCCCTGCAGCACCGGCTCGACGATCACAGCCGCGCACTCGTGCGCGTGGCGGACGAACAGCTCCTCCAGGTGGGCGGCATACCCCGGCTCGGCGGCCAGCACGGCCGGTGGCCGGTCGGCGAAGACGTGCTCGGGCAGGGCGCCCCGCCACAGCGCGTGCATGCCGCCCTCGGGATCGCAGACCGCCATCGCCCCGAACGTGTCGCCGTGGTAGCCGCCGCGGACGGTCAGCAGCCGGCGGCGGCCCGGGCGCGCCTGCAGGCACATCTTGATCGCCACCTCGACCGACACCGAGCCGGAGTCGGCGAAGAAGACGTGCTCGAGCCCGTCCGGCGTCATCGCCACCAGCCGCTCGGCGAGCGCGATCGCCCCCTCGTGCGTCAGCCCGCCGAACATCACGTGCGCCATCCGGCCGAGCTGGGCGGTCGCCGCGGCGTCGAGGACCGGGTGCCGGTAGCCGTGGATCGCGCACCACCAGGACGCCATCCCGTCGATCAGCTCGCGGCCGTCCGCGAGCCGCAGGCGCACCCCGGACGCGCTTTCGACCGGCAGCGGCTCCGACCGGCCCGGCATCGGGCCGTAGGGATGCCAGACGTGGCGGCGATCGGCCTCCAGCAGTGCGCGCCAGTCGCTCATGCGCGACGGACGGTACGCGGCGGAGGCCTACCCGCGCGCTGCGGTCACGTGCACGCGCGCATGGCGGCCGGCCGCACGCGTCGTGCGCACGACGAGCGTCACGCGCCGCGTGGTCAGCCGCTTCAGCGTGCGCGCGCCGAGTACCTTGCCGCGGGAGCCGCGGACGACGATCCGCACCCCGTGCAGCGTGCCGCGGGTGGCGCGCAGCGTGACCGTCCAGCGCCTGCCGGAGCGCCTGACCCGCACGATCCGGACGCGGCCCTTGCCAGGCCTCGCCGCGGTGACCGACCGGCGCAGCCCCCGGAACGCGACGCCCGACCAGCCGGCGGGCAGCCCGGCGGGCGGCAGCGGCCGGCCCCCGATCACGCCGTCGTAGGTCATCCACGGGATCGTCTTGTGCTCCGAGTCGACCGCCGGCTTGGAGAAGTCGCAGACGCCGCCGGGGAACGCCTTGGCGTAGCCGGCGAACTCCGCGTCGGTGAAGCCTGGGTAGGCTCCGCGCTCGAGCGGCTTGAGCGCGCACTTGTTCGTCTCCGTGGCGATCGAGTCGCCGGCGACCATGCGCGGCGTCCCGTACACGCGCACGATCGCTGGGCAGGAGGTGCCCTCGATGTCGGCCCCGGTGCCGGTCTCGCAGTGGTCGCGGATGTCGGCCGGCTTGTCCTCGGCGACCTTCTGCGCATACGGGACCGCGCGACCGTCGCGCTCGACCGCGGTCAGCCAGCGGTCCATCGCCAGCAGGCCCTTCGTCGTGAAGTCGGTCCCGCCGACCAGCGGGGCCGGCCCCTGCCAGATGACCTGGTTGGCGTGCGAGCCGTGCTCGAGGTCCAGCCGCGCGCGCACCGAGAACGCGCGGTAGGCGTCGTGGAAGCTGCCGTCGTCGGAGCCGCGCAGGTCGATGATCGCGGTCTGGTCGAGGTTCGCCGCGTCGTTGATCGCGCCGGAGCGGTAGGCGTTGGTGAGCGCCGGCTCGTCGGCCGTGGTCCGGGCGGCCGTCGGCTGCGCGTTGATGTCCGCGCCGCCGATCTTCTCGTTGAGATCGAGGAACTGCGCCTTGGTGATCCTGCCCTGCTCGAACGCCGTGCGCCCGTACTCGACGCCGACGTTGTCGAGCGGGCGGCCCGCGTAGCCGTCGACGGCGCGGCGGCCGAAGACGTTGACCATGTAGTCGGCGAGCGTGCAGCGGACGCCGGCGGTGTTGGCGGGCGACCAGCGCTGCTCGGCGGTGACGCCCGCGCAGGCGTTCGTCGGATCGCCGAGCGAGGTCAGGTACAGCGAGTCGAGGATGATCGCGTTGACGTGGTTCGGGTGCCCCTCGATCGCGCCGATCGAGGCCGGGTCCCACGTCACCCCGGGCGCCCATCTCGACGGGTCCTCGACGTACTTGCGGATCTGGTGGTAGTCGACGAGCTGGTTGCCGGTCGACCACGCGTCCGGGAACGAGCACTGCGGCAGGATCCCCTGGTAGATGCCGGGGTAGGCGTTGGCGACCTGCTGCTGGGTGAGCGAGCCGCCCGAGCAGCCCGTCCCGATCGTGTAGCGCAGCTCGCCGTAGCGCTCGACCACGCGCTCCTTGGCCATCGTCAGCGACTCGGCCTGGGTCACCAGGTTGCAGTTGTGGCCCGCGTTGTCGAGCGCGGTCGACATGACGGCGAAGCCGCGGCCGAGCGCGGTGGTCGGGCTGTTGCCGACGCCGGGCAACCCGGGCACGCCCGCCGTGTCGGT
>JAXDHL010000446.1:0-5394 GCA_034664525.1 Solirubrobacteraceae bacterium | reverse complement strand
GGGACGCCAGCAGCGCCCAGAAGCGCGGCGAATGGTCCATCACCTCCAGGTGGCAGACCTCGTGCTCGATCACGTAGTCGAGGATCGCGGGCGGCGCCAGCAGCAGCCGCCAGTTGAACGACATCGCACCCTTCGACGAGCACGACGCCCAGCGCGTGCGCTGCCCGCGGATCGTCAGGCCGGTGTAGCGCGTGCCGGCGCGCGCCACGGCCGCGTCCAGTCGCGGCGCGACCTCCTTGCGCGCCTGCGTCCGGTACCAGCGCTCGATCGCCGGCAGCGGATCGGCGGCCGGGACGAGCAGGACGTCGCCGCGCCGGTGCACGCGCGCCCGGCCGGCCTGCGCGACGACGGTGAGGTCCGTGCCGAGGTACGGAACGGTGCCGGGCGGCCGGCGCAGCTCGTCGGCCGCGCGGTCCAGCGCCCGCAGCCGGCGCTCGATCCACGGGCGCAGCTCCTCGACCGCGCGTGCGGCATCGCGCTCCGGCGCGCGTTTCGGCAGCACGACCTCGACCGTGCGGTCGGGGTGCACGGTGACGCGGGTGCGCTTGGCGCGCGGGGATCGCCGGACGGTGTACACGCGGCGAGCAGGGTACGGTGACGCCCCGATGGAACGCTCGCGCGTGCCCCTCCCGCCCGGCGTCCGGGAGCCGTTCACCGTCTACGTCAACGGTGTGCGCCAGCAGCTCGGTACGGACTTCCAGGTCCGCGAGGGCGCGCTGGAGTTCGACCGCCCACTGGTCAAGGAGCGCAAGCTCGGGCTCTGGAAGTGGTTCCTCGGCGCCTGGGGGATCGGGACCTACGGCCGCAACGACCAGGTCGACGTCGCGTGGGAGCAGGACGGGCAGCCGCGCGTGGCGCACGCGCTCGAAATCGAGCCGGACAACTAGCCGCGGATCTCGAACGCCGTCCCGTCGGCGGCGACGACCCAGCAGCCGCCCGCGAACGGCTCGAGCGCCCGCGGCGCGTGCGCGCCTAGTTCGATGCCGGCACTGACCTCGCCCGAGCGCAGGTCCACCCGCTTGAGCTGGAAGTCCTCGCGGTGCGGGTCGCCCGTGGCCACCCACAGCGTGTCGCCGCGGCGGGCGAGGATGCCGGGCAGCGGCCCGACCTCCAGCCGCTTCTGCATCCCCTGACGGGTCACCCGCACGACCTGGTCACGGCCGGGATCGGAGATCCACACGCCGCCGGCGTCCGCGGCCATCAGGTGCCCGCCGCTGCCCGGGCTGCCGGTCGGGTCGACGAGCACCGGGATGCGCAGCAGCAGCTTGCCCGTCCGCTCGTCGACGGAGCTCAGGTTGCCGTGGAGGTCGTCGAGCGCCCACAGCGTGCCGCCGCCCGCGGCAATGTAGGACGTGTCCGGCAGCCGGATGCGCCGGCCGTCGAGCCGGATCGCGTACGCCGGAAGCGTGTCGGAGAACCACACGCCGGTCTCGCCGGCGGCGATCCCCATCAGGACACCCGGATAGCGCTTGTGGAACACGCGGGCGCCGGTGCGGCCGTCGACGCCGATGAGCCAGTAGCCCTGGCGCCCGTCCTGGCCGATCGCCCACAGCCGCCCCGGTCCGCTGACCAGCGCGGAGGCGGCCGCCGGGGTCTTGAGGTGCAGCGGGCCGCCCGTCACGCGGCGCAGGCCACCGCGTGCGTCGAGGACCCAGAGGCCGCCGTGGGCGAGCACGGCGTCGACCGGGAGGCCGCCGAGCCGCAGCTCCCGGGCGATCCGCATGCTCGCCGCCCGCTGCTGCGGCACGACCGAGTGCAGGACGCCCGCGATCGCGAGGATGGCGAGGACCGCCGCGGCGAACGCGAGCGCCGGCCGCCAGGACACGGCGACGCGGCGGCGCACCGGGCGCGTCTCCTCGCGCACGGCCGCTTCGAGCAGGTCGGCACGTAGTCCGGTGATGAAGTCACTCACGGCACTCCCCCCATCGAGCGCCGCAGGGTCGCGAGGCCCCGCGACACCCGTTGGCGCACCGTCGCCTCCGGCACCTGCAGCTGGGTGGCCAGCTCGCCGTAGGACGTCTCGTCGATCACGTGCGCGGTGACCGCGGCGCGCTGGTCGGCGGGCAGCCGGTCGAGCTGGGTCACCGCCGAGTCCTCAGCCAGCCAGCTGATCATGCGCGCGTCCTCCGCCCCGATCGGCCGGCGCTCCATGGCCAGCGAGCGGCGGATGCGGCCGTCGACCGTGCCCTTGCGCCGGTAGTCGGCGAGCCGCCGGGAGGCGATCGTGAACAGCCACGCGGCCGCGGGCGGACCGCCGCCCCTGAAGCGCTTCCGCGCGACCAGGGCCGACGCGAACGTCTCGGCCGTCAGGTCGGCCGCGATCTCGGGGTCGTGGGTGCGGCGGGCGAAGTAGGCGAGCACGGCGCGGACGTGACGGTCGTAGAAGATCCCGAACGCCTCCGGGGTGCCGGCGGTCAGCAGACCTTCGTCGCTGAGCGTTTCGGGGCTCGGCATGGCGTCTACCAAGCATCTCGCCGGCCGGCCGCGGTTTGTGACATTTTCATCCGGGGTCACAGCCGGCGCGGCTGATCCGAGGATCTGGGCATGAACCGTCTCCTCCTTCCCATCGCCGCCCTCCTCGTGAGTGGCCTCCTCGCCGCGTCGGCCTCTGCCATGCCGCTCGACGCCAACCCGGCGCGCAGCGCCGCGATGCAGCGCGCCTACGTGTCCCCGCTCGGGACCGACGTCGCCGCGCCCGACCAGCAGGCGCCGACCAACGGGCCCGCGGTCTCCTCCTCCCCCGCCGTCTCCTCCGACTCCGGCAGCAGCGGGCCGGACTGGACGATCTCGATCGTCGCCGGCCTCGCGCTGATCGTCGTGGCCGCCGGCGCCGGGACGATGTTCGGCCGGGCGCACGCGCGCCCGGGCCACCGCCTCGCCTAGCGGTTCAGGCAGCCGCCGGCGCGCGCCATGGCTCGAAGGCCTTCAGGGCCGAGAGGATGGCGCGCGTCGCCGGCGAGCGGTTCATCGTGTAGAAGTGGATCCCGGGGGCGCCGTTGGCGAGCAGGTCGGTGCACTGCATCGTCGCGTAGGCGACGCCGAAGTCCGCCACCGCCTCCGGGTCGTCCGCGCGCGCGTCCAGCTCGGCCAGCAGCCGCGGCGGCAGCGTCGACCCGCACATCTCCGTGAAGCGCTTGATCTGGCCGACGTTGGAGATCGGCATCACGCCCGGGATGATCGGCGCGTCGATCCCCGCGTCGCGCGCGCGGCGCACGAAGTCCCAGTAGTACTGATTGTCGAAGAACAGCTGCGTGATCAGGAAGCGCGCCCCGGCCTGGACCTTCTCGCCCAGGTAGCGCAGGTCGTCCTCGGCGCTCGTCGCGTGGATGTGCGTCTCGGGGAAGCAGGCGGCGCCGATCGCGAAGTCGTAGTCCTCGCGGATCAGCTCGATCAGCTCGCGGCTGTAGGTGAGCCCGCCCTCGGTGGCGGTCCACTCGGTCTGGCCCTGCGGCGGGTCGCCGCGCAGGGCGAGCACGTTCTCGATCCCGCTGTCGCGCATCTGGTCGAGCTGATGGCGCAGGTCGGCCGTGGTCGCGTTCACGCACGTGAAGTGGGCCATCGCCTCCAGCCCGAACTCGCGCTTGATGCGCGTGACCACGTCGATCGTCTGCTGCTTCTCGGTGGTCGACCCACCGGCGCCGTAGGTGACCGACACGAAGTCCGGTCCCAGCGGCTGCAGTGCGCGCAGCGCGTCGAGCAGGTTCCAGACGCCGGCCGGCGTCTTCGGCGGGAAGAACTCGAACGAGAAGACCGGCCGGTCGGCGGCCTCGATGAGCTCGTCGATGCGCATCGGTGGCGAGAGAGCCTACCCGCGTGCCCAGCGCTCGGGGGCGCCTTCGGCCGCGGGCTCGAGCCGCGTCGCCCGCCCCGTCGCCTCGAGATGGATCAGGTAGGCGAGCACCTTGGTGAACAGCCACGGGCCGGTGGCGGCGCCGAACGCGTCGCCGTAGATGCGCGGGGCGAGGTCGTAGGCGGTGCTCGGACCGTCGGCCAGCGCCGCGGTCAGCGCATCGAGGCGCTCGTGCACGAGCGTGCGGTTGGCGTCGACGTGGCCGCGCACGTCGGTGAACGGCCGGCCGTGACCGGCCAGCGCGAGCCGGGCGTCGAGGGCGTCGACGCGGTCGAGGCTCTCCAGGAACTCGCCCACCGCGTCGCCGGTGTAGCCCATGTCGAAGTAGATCGACACGCGGCCGAGCAGGTGGTCGCCCGAGAGCAGCAGCCGGCGGTCGGGCTGGTGCAGGCAGACGTGCGACGGCGCGTGCCCGGGCGTCTCGATCACCTGCCAGCTGCCGAGGTCGGTCGCGACCTCGACGCCGGGGACCAGCGCCCGGTCGACCTCGAGCGGGAACTTGACCAGTGGGCCGCTGCCGGCACGGGCCTCGCTCCAGCGGCGCAGCGGCTCCTCGGGCACGCCGCTCGCCCGCGCGACCTCGATCCGGCGCGTCAGCGTGTCCGGATCCTCGGCGGCCTTGAACAGGTGGTCGGAGCGCGGGTGCATCCAGATCTCGCAGCCGGCGCGCTCGGCGATCGTGGCCGCCTCGCCGCAGTGATCGGCGTGCGCGTGGGTGCAGATCACGAGCCGCACGTGCTCGACGCGCAGGCCGACGTGCTCGAGCGCGCGCTCGAGGTGGCCGATCGAGCCGGGCTCGTGGGCGCCGGTGTCGACGAGCACCACCCCGTCGCCGGCGGCGATCGCCCAGGCGTTGCAGTGGGGGACGCCCGGCCACGGGAGCGGGAGTCGCAGGCGCCAGATCCCGGGCAGCACGCGCTCGCCGCGCCCGATCACGCGCTGGGTCGGCTTGGCCATCTCGCGGCAGGCTATTCGCCGTAGGCTGTCCGGCGATGGCCCGGCGCCGACAGCGCAAGGCGGACGCGCCGAAGGCGCCCGACGCCACCTATCACGGCCCGGAGGACGCCCTGCTCGTCCTGCGCGGGTCGATGACCCCGCGCACGCGCGAGAAGTACCGCGCCACCGCGTCGGGCGGCGAGCTGGCCCCGGGAGCCGCGCGCGAGGACGCGTGGCAGCGCTCGGTCGAGTTCCTCTTCGAGCGCCTGGCGGTCGCCTGGTCGGTCGCCGGGGCCGAACCGCTCACCGGCCAGAAGGAGCTGCTCGGGCGCTTCCGCTTCGCCTCGCCGGACGAGCGATACTGGGTCCGCGACGTGCTGCGTGAGCACCTGGCCGAGCACTTCCCGGAGCTGCCGGCCCCGTGATCGACCCCGAGGCCCACGCCCGGCTGCTCGCCGGGTACTGCCTGGACGTGCAGCCCGGCCAGCAGGTGCTCGTCCGCGCCGGGGTCGGCGCCGCGCCGCTGATGCTCGCCCTGCAGCGCGAGATCCTCGAGCGCGGCGGCTGGCCGTTGCTGCGGCCGTCGCTGGAGGGTCAGGACGAGTCCT
>JAXDHL010000445.1:0-2595 GCA_034664525.1 Solirubrobacteraceae bacterium | reverse complement strand
GCGCTACGGCCGCAGCACGTGCAGCGTGCCGAGCCCGACCCGGTAGGCCGAGCCGGAGCCGTGCAGCGTGAGCTCGCCGCCGCGCACCTCGACGCACGTGTGTTCGTCGACCGCGACGCCGCCGGGCACGAGGCCGCCGGCGACCGCGTGGGCGAGCCGGGTGAGCGTCCCCCACTGGGTCGCGTGCACGTCGACCGCGAACGGGACGAGCCCGAGCCCCGGCCGAACGTCGAGCTCGTCGAGACCCTCGCCGGCGTCCTCGTCGCAGACCGCGACGGCCTCGAACCGCCAGCCGCCGACGAGCGCCAGCCCGGGCGCGATCGCGGCGCCCGCGCTGAAGCCCGCGTAGGGCAGCCCCGAGTCGCGCAGCGCGGTCGCGAACTCGTGCGAGCAGACCGCCTCCTGGTAGCCGGGCGTCCAGCCGCCGGCGACGTAGACCCCGCCGGCGCCGGCCAGGTCCGCCGCCGCCGCGGGACGCGCCGCCGACACCGGCAGCGGGCGGACGTCGGTCACGCCGGCCGACACGAGGTTGGTCGTCCAGCGGTCGAGGTCCGGCGGCTGCTCGGGATCGTCGAGCACGATGCACAGCACGGGGCCGTCGACGGCCGCCGCGAACGGGGCGTGGGAGGCCGCGACGCCCTCCGGATCACGGCCGCCGCCGATCAGGAACACGCGAGCGGGCATCGGAGCCTCACCTACGCGTTCGGACCGCGCTATCCTCCCTGGCCGACCTCGCGCCGGTGCGGGGTTTTCCTTTGCCCGGCGCGTAAATCCTTCAAGCTCAACGGAGTCGCCTTCGATGGCCCGTGGAGACGTCCGGATCGCTGTCACCCTCGCGTGCGAGGAGTGCAAGCGCCGGAACTACCAGACCAACAAGTCCAAGCGAAACAACCCGGACCGCATCAGCTTGCGCAAGTACTGCAAGTGGTGCAGGCAGCACACCGGGCATCGCGAGACGCGCTAGGGGACCGTCGCCGGTGGCCCGGGATCGTCAGCGCTCGAAGCAGCGCCGCAGGCGCTCGCAGCAGGGTGGGGGAAACCCCGCCGGCCGCCGCGCGCGCGACATCGGGCTGGACGACTCGACGATCGACGAGTCCGGCCTGACGGACACCTCGCCCGCGCCGGACCCGCTCAAGAACGCGTCGCCGGACGCCGACCAGGCGCGCGCCGCCGAGACGGGCGCCGAGCGCGGCGCCGCCGGCGAGCCGATCGACCTCGGCGCGGACGAGATCTTCCCCGAGGGCGAGGACGATCTCGAGCGCGCGCCGGACGCCGTCGAGGAGTCCGCGGCGCTGACGCCGCGCCGCGCCCGCCGCGGCGAGGAGGACGCCCCCGTCCGCGAGCGTCGCGAGAGCGGCAACCGCGTGATCGCGTTCCTGCGCGCGTGCATCGACGAGTTGCGGCGCGTCCAGTGGCCCGACCGCAAGCACGTCTTCCAGGCCACCGCCGTGGTGCTCGGCTTCGTGCTCGTCGCCGGCGGCTGGCTCGGGCTCATGGACGCCATCTGGCAGCCCCTGATCAACAGCATCCTCTAGGCATCTAGGGCACCCCCGAACTTCAGGACACCCCACACATGTTCCGCTGGTACGTCATCAACACCTACTCCGGGCACGAGAACAAGGTCAAGCAGAACCTCGAGCACCGTGTCGTCTCGCTCTCGCAGCAGCGTGCCGTGCGTCAGGTCGTGGTGCCGACCGAGACCGTGCAGGAGATGAAGGACAACCAGAAGGTGGCGGTCGAGAAGCGGACCATGCCGGGCTACGTGCTGGTGAACATGGACCTCAACGAGGACTCGTGGTCGCTGGTCAAGAACACCCCCGGCGTCACCGGCTTCGTGGGCGCGTCCAACGAGCCGATCCCGCTCACCCAGTCCGAGGTCGACCGGCTGTTGCACCGCGAGGTCGCGGTCCGGGCGCCGAGTCGCGCCCAGTTCTCGATCGGAGAGTCCGTCAAGGTCATCTCCGGCCCTCTGTCAGACTTCACCGGCGAGATCGCCGAGATCAACGAGGACGCCGCCCGGCTCAAGGTCCTCGTCTCGATCTTCGGTCGCGAGACCCCGGTCGAGGTCGGCTACGACCAGGTCAAGAAGGTCTAACTCCATGGCAAAGAAAGTCCTCACCCAGATCAAGCTGCAGGCCCCCGGGGGGCAGGCCTCCCCGGCGCCGCCCGTCGGCCCGGCGCTCGGCCAGCACGGCATCAACATCATGGAGTTCGTGAAGGCGTTCAACGCCGCCACCTCGAACGACATGGGCACGACGATCCCCGTGGTGATCACGGTGTACGAGGACCGCTCGTTCACCTTCATCACCAAGACCCCGCCGGCCGCGGTGCTGATCCGCCAGGCGATCGGGATCGACAAGGGCTCCGGCGAGCCCAACCGCAACAAGGTCGGCACGATCACGCGCGACCAGGTGCGCACGATCGCCGAGAAGAAGCTCAACGACCTGAACGCGCACGACGTCGATCAGGCCGAGAAGATCATCGCTGGCACGGCGCGCTCGATGGGCGTGGAGGTGGTGGCCTGATGGCCAAGCACGGCAAGAAGTACCTCGAGGCGCGGGGCAGGATCGACCGCGACCACGAGTACGACCCCTC
>JAXDHL010000444.1:0-10311 GCA_034664525.1 Solirubrobacteraceae bacterium | reverse complement strand
CCATCCGCGGCCTCATAGAACTCTCGCTCGCGACCGGGACAGCACCCGTGCGATCGGCGGCTATCAGCTCCGGCGCTCGGCTGGTGCTCGCGTTATCGCGATCCGCCGGCTGCGCGCGCCGGCACTCCGGCCCATGCGTTTCCTCGCCGAAGCCAGCCGTCGACCATGTCGCCTTATTCAGAGGGCAGCAGGTGCCAAAGAAATCCGTCCGGGTTCCTGGGGCACGGCCTCGGTACCCCGGTAGCGGCTTGCGCTGCCGGGTAGGCAACTGGCATGAATCTCCGACGCCGCAAGAGCAGGCAAGCCCGCGCCCTTTACAAGCTGCGCGGTCTCACCGGTGGCCGCCGCAAGAGCAAGCCGGCTCGCATGACCGACTCAGTGCGCGACAAGGTCAAGCGCAGCGGCGCGGCCAAGACCGTCCAAGGCGCCGCCATGGCCGGCCGGGCCGCCGGTCGCAGCGGCAAGGCGATGGCCGTATACACGGGTCGTAAGGCGGCGCGGAAGCGGGCGCCCCTGCTCGTGGGCCTGCCCGTCCTCGCCGGCGCCTCGATTGCGAGCTTCATCGCCGTTCGCAAGATGCGGCGGGGCATCAAGCAGACGGTTCCGGACTAGCTAGCCGGACGAGGCCGAACGCCTGCAGGAGTGGCTCCTCTCCCGTCGCGAGGAACAGGCAGCCCCGTCCCATGACGCGAAGGGCCCCAGAGGCAACGGTGGCACGCGCCACTTCGGCCGTTGCGTGTACCTCCGCGGTACCTCGAGCGATTAGAGAAGACACCGCCCGAGAACGACGAAAGGCCCCGTTTCCGGGACCTTCCTGAAGTAGCGGGGGCAGGATTCGAACCTGCGACCTCCGGGTTATGAGCCCGGCGAGCTACCTGACTGCTCCACCCCGCGGCGTGGAAACCACTTTACCACTCCGCAACCGGCCTCCAGTGGGGTCCCTAGTCGGATTCGGCACCCGGGTACGGGCCCAGCGCGGCGCGCATCTCGCTCGTGTCCATCCCGGCCGAGCGCAGGATGTCGGCGGCGGTCGAGCGGACCTGCGCCACGATCAGGCTGGCCGCGAGATCGGAGCGGCGGTCGAGCACGGCCGTCGCCTCGGTGGCCGCCTGGCGGGCCAGGCGGCGGGCCTCGGAGTCCTCGTGCGGCTCCTTGAGGTCCTCGCCGAGCGCCCGCACGGCGCGGGCGAGCAGCCGGACCGCCTCGACGAGCTCCGGCTCGGCCGGGACGCCGCGGACCGCGGCGGTCTCCGCCCCGCGCGCGAGCACGCGCGTGTTGCGGATCGCGTAGTCGACCTGCTTCAGCGCCTCGGCGTAGACCGCGAGCTTCGGCAGCTCGCGGCGCTGCGGCGGGCGCAGTCGTAGCGACTCGTCGGCCATGGCGAGCGCGTCCTGGTAGGCGTCGACCTCGCCATCGGCCGAGCGCGCGGTCTCGAGCGCGCGGTGTGCCGCGTCTGGATCGCCCGCTTCGAGCGCATCGGCGATCTGGTCGAGCGCGCCGGCGAGGCGGTCGAGCACCTTCTCGGCCTCGCGGCCCACCTGGCGCAGGGGATCGCGGCGCGTGAACACCGGGCCGATGAGCACCGCGACGCCGGCGCCGATCAGCGCGGAGAAGAAGCGGGTGAAGGTCGACGATCCCGGCGGAGTGCCGAGGGTCGCCAGCAGCACGGCGGAGACCGCGGCCTGGTTGACGAGGATCTGGCCGGCGCCGAACAGCAGCGCGGCGGCCATCGCCAGGGCGACCACGGCGGCGACGGTCACGCCGCTCGTGCCCACCAGCGACAGCAGCAGGTCGGCGACGAGGATCCCGACGGCGACCCCGAACGCCAGCTCGACGGCGCGGCGCAGGTGCTCGCCCGCCGAGGCGGAGAGCGCGATCACGGCGGCGATGGGCGCGAAGTACGGACGCGGCTGCAGGAGCGATCCCAGCTCCCAGGCGATGCCGGCCGCGAGTCCGGTCTGGACGATCAGCGGCAGGCGCGTGCGGACGCGATCGATGCCGCGCCGCGGGCCTCCCCGGGTGTGCTCGAGCCGGTGCCGGAGGTCGTCGGCGTTCAACCGACCTTGATCTTCACGATCGGGCCCTCCTGGTTGCAGTCCTTCGTGTTGCCGCCTTCGCAGGCGATCCGGTGGGCCTGCCAGTAGTAGGTGCCGGGCGAGTTCAGCCAGAAGCCCGGGTAGTTGTAGAACTTCGGCCGGACCTGGTAGCGAGTCGTCGAGGTCCGGTGGGCCTTCTCGATCATCAGCTTGTCGCAGATCAGGCCGGTCTTGTCGCGCCTGGGCGACTTGCAGACCTGGACCCACACGGTGCCCTTGCCCGTGACCTTCACCTTGAAGGTCGGCGACTTGCCGGCCGGCACGGTCACCCCCGCCTTGGGCGCGAGTGGGGTGATGCCGTGGCTGGTCGCGGCGAGCGCGGGCACGGCGAGCGCCGGCACGGCCAGCGCGAGGAGGGCGACAGTCCAGGTGAGGCGCGTCATTTCGGACCGGAGCGTAGATGGTCGTGCGCGCGCGTCACAATGCCCACGTGGCCCGCGTGTTCGTCTCCCGCCGTCTCACCGGCGACGCTCTCGGTCGGCTCACCGCCGCCCATCACCTCGAGGTCTGGCCGGGCGCCCTCCCGCCGTCGCCGGAGCAGCTGCGCGAGCGGGTCGCGGACGTCGAGGGCTTCCTCTGCCTGCTCACCGACCGGATCGATGCGGAGCTGCTCGATGCGGCGCCGTCGCTGAAGGTGATCGCGAACTACGCGGTCGGGACCGACAACATCGACCTCGAGGCGTGCGCCGCCCGCGGGATCGCCGTCGGCTGCACGCCGGGCGTCCTGACCGACGCGACCGCCGACCTGACCTGGGCGCTGATCCTCGCCGTCGCCCGACGGCTGCCGGTGGCGGCGGCCGCGGTGCGCGACGGCGAGTGGAACACGATGGAGCCGGCGCGCTGGCTGGGGATGGGGCTCGCCGGGCGCACGCTCGGCGTGATCGGGGCTGGGCGCATCGGCCAGGCGGTCGCCCGCCGCGCCGCGGGCTTCGGGATGGAGGTCATCCTCGCCGGCCGCGCCGACGATCCGCTCGAGGTCGTGGCGGCGAGCGACGTCATCACGCTGCACGCCCCGCTGACCGAGGCGACCCGCGGGCTGATCGGCGAGCAGGCGCTCTCGCGCACCAAGCCGGGCGCGATCCTCGTCAACACCTCGCGGGGCGGGCTCGTCGACCAGGAGGCGCTCGCGGACGCGCTGCGTGAGGGCCGGCTCGCCGGCGCCGGCCTCGACGTCACCGATCCCGAGCCGCTGCCGCCCGACCACCCGCTGCTCGAGGCGCCGAACCTGCTCGTGCTCCCCCACGTCGGCTCGGCGACCCACGATGCCCGCCAGGCGATGACCGAGCTGTGCGTCGCCAACCTCGAGGCCGGGCTCGCCGGCCGACCGCTTCCCTACCCGGCCACGTAGGCTCCCGCCGCATGCCCCGGGTCGCCGTCGTGGACATCGGCACGAACTCCACGCGCCTGCTCGTCGCCGAGGTCGGCGACGGCGTGCGCGAGCTCGATCGCCGCTCGATCGTCACCCGGCTCGGCGAGGGTCTGGAGGTCTCGGGCGAGCTGGGGGCCGAGCCGCGCGAGCGCGTCTTCCGCGCGCTCGAGGAGTACGCCGCCGCCATCGAGGAGCACGGCGTCGAGATCCGGGTCGCCGTCCTCACCTCCGCCGTGCGCGACGCCGCCAATGGCGCCGCGTTCACCGATGAGGTGCGGGACCGCTTCGGCCTCGACGCCCAGACGATCTCCGGCGACGAGGAGGCCCGGCTCACCTTCCTCGGCGCCACCGCCGCCCGCGACGCGGCTGATGCCAGCACCCGGATGGTCGTCGACATCGGGGGCGGCTCCACCGAGCTCGTCGTCGGCCTCGGCTCCACCGTCGAGTTCCACGTGTCCACCCAGGTCGGCGTCGTCCGCCACAGCGAGCGCCACCTCCACCACGATCCGCCCACCGAGGAGGAGCTCGAGGCCCTCGCCTCCGACGCCCG
Organism: Solirubrobacteraceae bacterium; assembly: GCA_034664525.1. Lineage (GTDB taxonomy): Bacteria > Actinomycetota > Thermoleophilia > Solirubrobacterales > Solirubrobacteraceae > DATLGB01. The sequence continues at coordinate 6,296 of JAXDHL010000444.1, read as the reverse complement.
CGCGGTCATCGACGACGCCCTCCCGGGCGACGTCGCCGACCGCGTCCGCACCGTGATCGCCGTCGCCGGCACGGCCACCATGACCGCGGCGATGGATCTCGAGCTCGACCCCTACGACTCGTCGAAGGTCGAAGGCCACGTCCTCAGCGTCGACACGCTGCGCGACCAACTGCACCGGCTCGCCTCCGTGCCGCTCGACGAGCGCCGCCGGATCACCGGACTGCACCCGGACCGAGCCCCGACCATCGTCGCCGGAGTCGCGGTCCTGCTCCAGGTCCTCGAAGCCGTAGGAGCACCGGAGGTCGAGGTCTCAGACCGAGACATGCTCTGGGGCAAGGCACTCGACGCAGTTCGGCCCTAGGAGCGGCTCCGCTTTAGCGGGGTGGCCCGACCGGTCGTCCCTGGCAAGGACGCAGGGGGTGGCACAGTGCGTCAGCACGGGCCACCCCCGAGGACACAGCCAGGGGCGGGCGGGCGGCCCACCCCGTTAAAGCGGAAGAGCCTTCCGGCGGGTGGAAGGCTCTTCCTAAGTGGCCCCGTCAGGACGGGCAGGGGTACGTGCCTAATAGGGCCGGTGTGTAGAGCGGTCCGAGCGGCGGGAGGCGCCGATTCGATGCGGCAAACGCCCGGACCTATGAGCCTGGTTCAGGAGGTGCACAAAGCACGTACCCGTTCCAGACAGGACCGAGTATCGGACGGGCACGCGGGTCCCTCAATCGAACAACCGTCCAGAGACTCTCCGGTGCATCAAGCGCCTACGCCAGATTCGAGGATCTTGGGTAGGCCACCGCCGGGTCCGTGAGCACGTTGACCAGCGCGGGCTGCCCGGAGGCGAACGCGCGGTCGAGCGCGCCCCGCAGATCGCCCGGCGCCGACACCAGCTCGCCGTGCCCTCCGAGCGCGCTCACGACCTGGTCGTAGCGCGTCCCCGGTCGCAGGTCGGCGACCACGGAGTAGCCGTAGAGGAACTCCATCGGGTGCTTCTCGAGCGCCCAGATGCCGTTGTTGCCCATCACGCCGACGACGCCGACGCCGTGCCGCGCGAGCGTGTCGAACTCCATCCCCGCGAACCCGAATGCCCCGTCGCCGAGGATCAGCACGACCTGGCGCTCCGGGTGCGCGAGCTTCGCAGCGAGCGCGTAGCCCGGCCCGCAGCCGAGGCAGCCGTATGGACCGGGGTCGAGCCAGCAGCCGGGCTGGTAGGAGTTGACGACGCGACCGGCGTAGGAGCCGAAGTCGCCGGCGTCGACGATCACGATCGCGTCGCGGTCGAGCACCTCGGCGAGTCCGGCGAACACGCGCAGCGGGTGCAGCGGGGAGCGGTCGTCGGCGAGCTGCTCGCGCTCGGCGTCGAGCTTGTCGCGCTCGACGGCGGCCAGCTCGGCGACCCAGGCGCCGGTGTCGGCGGCGGCTCCGGCCGCGGCGCCCTCGCGCAGGGCGGCGAGCGTGGCCGGCAGGTCGCCGTAGAGCTCCGCCGCGACCTGCCGCGGGTGCGAGCGGGCGGGCTCGGCGACGTCGACGGCGATCAGGTCGGTGTCGTCGCCGAACGACGCGCCGAAGCCGAGCCGGAAGTCCATCGGCACGCCGATCACGAGCGCGACGTCGGCGCCCTTGAGCGCCGCCGACCGGGCGCGGGCGAAGGCGAGGTCGTGATCGGCGGGCAGGCAGCCGCGGCCGAGGCCGTTGAGGAAGACGGGGATGCCCAGCGCCTCGGCCAGCGCTCGCAGCTCGTCCTCGCCGCGCCCCCAGTACAGGCCGGTCCCGGCCATGATCACGGGCCGCTCGGCGTCACGCAGCAGCGCGACGGCGCGGTCGAGCTCGCGGGGGTCGGCGGTCGCGGCCCGCGGGCGCGGCGCGCCGGTGCCCTGGTCCTCCTCGTCGCCGGAGCCGGGCGCCTCCATGAACACGTGGTCGAGCGGGAAGTCGACGAACGCCGGTCCGGTGTGGGGGCTCGTCGCGGCCGCGAACGCCTCGTCCACCAGGGCCGGGATCTCGGCCGTCGATCCGGGCGTGGCCGCGTACTTCACGAGCGGGCGCACGAACGGCACGTGGTCGATCTCCTGCAGCGATCCCTGGCCCCACCGGAACGCCGGCGCGCGGCCGCCGAGCACGACCATCGGCGAACCGTTCTGCTGCGCGCTCGCGATCGCGCTCATGCCGTTCGTCACCCCGGGGCCGGCGGTCAGGGCGGCGACGCCGGGCTGCCGCGTGACCTTCGCCCAGCCCTCGGCGGCGAACGCGGCCGTCTGCTCGTGGCGCACGACTACGAGGTCGATCCCCTCGGCGCGGCAGCCGTCATAGATCGAGAACAGATGGCCGCCGGAGAGCGTGAACAGCCTGGTCACGCCGTGGGCCTTGAGGCGTCGCGCGACCAGCCGGCCGCCGTGGAGGGTTTGCGTCGCGGCTTCCATGCGCGCGGACCCTACCCCCCGGCCGGGGGGATGGACCTTGAACACGATGTCAGCAGCGGTAGCGTGCCTGGCATGGAGTTCAACGCCGCCCCCACGCTCCGCCTGGAGCTCACTGACGATGATGAGCTGCTCGGCGTCGAGTATGACCTCCCGCACGTCGAGGAGCACCTCGACGAGCAGGCCGACGCGTTCCGCGAGCGCTACGACGAGGAGATCCTCGCCGCGCTCATCGCGCCGAGCTTCTAGCGCTCCGTTTCCCGCCGCCCGCGCGGCGGTCGGATGACGGACGCGATCCCGGCGGGTTCGCTACAGCCGCTGCGTCGCCGGCATCGCTGCGCCGGTCAGCAGATAGGCCGAGATCCGCGACTCGCTCCACACGAGCGCGCGCCCGATCCGCAGCGCCGGCACGCGGTCCGCGCCGATCGCGAGCAGGTGACGGCCGGCGGCCTCGATCGGGGCGTCGCGGGCGGGATCGCGGGCGGCGTCCAGGCAGTCTTCGAGGGCGATGCCGGCCGCGGCCGCCGCCTCCATCAGGACCTCGGGATCGTCGAGGTCGAAGCCGCCGCAGAACGCGAGCCGCCCGGCGGCGACGATGAACGGACCGCCACGGCCGACCTCGATTGCGTAGGCGGCCGCCCGCATGGCCGCGGGGACCGGCCCCGGGAACGCGTCCGGCCACTGCAGCGGCAGGCGCAGGCCGGCTGCCCGGCGCTCGGCGGCGGCTCGGACGGCAGCGACCCGGTCCGGGTCCTGCGCGAGCTCTGAGCGCTCCAGCGCCCCCTGGCTCGCGAGCCGCCACGTCACGGTCGGAAACGCACGCTCGACACGCTCCGCGGCGAGGTACGAAAAAGGGTCAGCAAGATCGACGAACAGTTTTGCCCGCGGCGCGTCCGGCGATTTCCGGATTTGGCGCTGCAGGCGGTGTTCGTCCAGTCTCACGAGCTCGCCCATGGTTCTCATAACGGCATCTCGCGCGAGAACTTGCGCCCTCTTAACGCGAAATCACCCAGGGCCCGATCCAGAGGGCTCGAACGGCGGTAATCTGGACTCGACGGTCCCCCAGTTTCCGGTTTACATGGAGGTTCCCGCGATTCCCGGCCAGCCGCCCCCCAAGCGCCACCCGTACGACCAGTGGTCGCCCGACGCCCGCGCCCTGGATCTCGTCGGAGACAAATGGACGCTGCTCATCGTCCGCGACCTCGCCTCCGGTCCCCGCCGCTTCGTCGAACTGCAGCGCACGCTCCCCGGCATCTCGACCGAGCAGCTGCGCTCGCGCCTCAACCGCATGGTCGCCGACGGCCTGCTGACCCGCCAGCGCTACCGCGAGGTCCCGCCCCGCGTCGACTACGAGCTGACCGAGCGCGCCGGCGAGTTGCTGCCCGTCATCGGCGCCCTCGCCCGCTGGGGCTACGACTGGACCTGGTCCTCGCCCCGCCAGGGTGAGGAGGTCAACGTCGGCGCCATCTTCCGCACCGGCCCCGGGCTGCTGTCGCTCGGCGCGGGCGTGAGGGGGGTGGTCGAGCTGGTGGTCGAGGGCGACCGCGGCGGCGAGCGCTCCTACGTGCTGACCGCCTCCGAGGGCGGCACGACGATCTCCGAGATGCCGGCCGAGTCCCCGGACGCCGAGGTGCGTGGCTCCGTAAAGGCGTGGGTGCGCGCGCTCGGCCCGAACGCCGACACGGTCGACCTCACGTTCACCGGCGACCGGGCGCTCGCGGACGCCATCCTGGCGGGCTTCGTGTCGGCGGCCGTGGCGTCGGCCGCGCACGCCGCCGCGTAGGAACCGAGCACCCGGTGCGCGTCGAGTCCGTCGGCGCGCGCCGCGATCGTCAGCGCTTCGCGAGCGGACGGTGGCCGAAGCGGCCACCGACGGGCGCGCCGACGTCGCGCCGCTCGTCGAGCAGCTGCAGCGGCCCCTGGTTGGGCTGCCGGCGCTCGCGCACCATGGCCCCGCCGCAGAGCTCGCAGCGGTGCCGCGGCACCGCGACGACCACCACCGTCGCGAAGCCGGTCAGGCTCCAGCGGGTGTCTCCACAGTTCGTGCAGCGCAGGGCGTCCATGGTCCTTTCTTGGTACCCCACAGCATCGGGCGCGCGGGTGCAAGGGCGATTGCGGTGCGCTGATCGCGTGCTGACCGCACAGAGCGGCAGATCGCTGCATGCCCGGGGTGGGAGTCGAACCCACACTGTGCGGGACTTAAATCCGCCGCCTCTGCCAGTTGGGCTACCCGGGCGCTCGCCGGGATGGTACGGGCGCACCGTGTGCAGCCCGTCTGGCTACCGTTGATCGGAGCAACTTTCGGGGTCCGCCGGAGTTCCTCCCCCTGGAACAGCTGATCCGCCGTATCGAGTTCATTGGAAGTCTCCGCACTCACCAAGACAGGCGCCGCGAGCGCCCATGGCCGGTCGCCGCTGCTGCGGCTGCAGAGTGACGAAAAGCTCGTCGCTCTGGTCCGTCGTGGCAACCAGCACGCGTTCGAGGCCCTCGTCGCGCGCTACCAGGCGCGCCTGCAGGCGTTCTGCCGCCACATGCTGGCGTCCAAGGAGGACGCCGAGGACGTGCTGCAGGAGGTCTTCGCCGCAGCGTTCAACGCGATGCTGGCCGACGACCGGCCGATCAACGTGCGGCCGTGGCTGTACCGGATCGCGCGCAACCGCTCGCTGAACCACCTGCGCAAGGCGACCGCGATCGGCGTGGACTCGATGGACGTCCACCTGTCCGACCACGGCCTCACCACCGCCGACCGCGTCCACAAGCGCGAGGAGTTCCGGCTCCTGCTCTCCGACGTGCAGGATCTGCCCGAGACGCAGCGCACCGCGCTGCTGCTGCGCGAGATCGACGCGCTGAGCTACGAGCAGATCGGCGAGGTCATGGAGACCACGGTGCCGTCGGTGAAGTCGCTGCTCGTGCGGGCCCGCGTGTCGCTCGCCGAGGCCGCCGAGGCGCGGCTGCTGAGCTGCGACGAGGTCCGGTTCGAGCTCGGCGAGGTCGCCGAGGGGCTGCGCCGGACGAGCGCGCCGGTCCGCCGCCACCTGCGCACCTGCGAGCGCTGCCAGACCTTCCGCAAGCAGCTGCGCTCGACCAACCGCGCGCTGGCGGCGGTGATGCCGGTCGCGCCGCTGTTCCTCGCCAAGAAGCTCATCCTCGCCCACCTGTTCGGCGCGTCGGCCGCCGGTGGCGGCGGCGCGGCCGCGGGCGCCGGTGGCGCCGCCGGTGGCGCGGCCGCCGGTGCCGCCGGGTCGGCCGCCGCCGCAAGCGCGGCCGGTGCGGCCGGCGCCGCTGCGAGCGGCGCGCTGCAGGCCGGCATCGCCGCGGTCGCCACCAAGGCGGCCGCCGGCCTGGCTGCCGCGGCGCTCGTGACCGCCGGCGCGGTCGAGGTCAACCACCACCAGCATCCGGCGCGCGCCATGGCGGCCGTCCACACGCGGACGGCGATCGTCCCGGCGGCCACGCCGGCACAGCCCGTCGCCCTCGCCAGCTCCGCACAGCCGTCCACACCGGCCGCCGTCGTCGCGGAGAAGGCCGCACGCGCCGGCGACCAGACGGCCGCCGCCAACCAGGCCGCACTGAAGGAGGCGCAGGCCGCCGCGACCGCGACCCCGGTGCCGACGCCGACCGCCACGCCGACCGCGACGCCCGACGGCGGCGTCCAGCACGACGGCGACACCACCACGCTGCCGGCCGACAGCACCGGCTCGCCGGCGCTCCTGGGCAACAGCCCGCAGTCCGCCGGCGGCCAGCCGCAGCCGACCACGACTGCGGAGCCGGGCGCACCCGCGCCGTCTCCGACGCCCGCCTCGGCCGCCACGCCGGCGCCGTCGGCCGCCCCGGACGAGGTGGTGCCGGCGCCGACCCCGGAGAGCGCGCCGGACGGTCGCGCCGAGC
>JAXDHL010000443.1:0-5111 GCA_034664525.1 Solirubrobacteraceae bacterium | reverse complement strand
TGACGCCGACCGCCCCGTAGCAGTCCTTCACGGACTCCACGATCACCCGCATGGCCGTGAGGTCGTAGATCTCGTTGAACTCGCGGCCCTTCTTGGTCATCTTCGTGTAGATGGAGTAGAAGTGCTTCGCGCGGCCGGAGATCTCCGCGTGGATGCCCAGGGCCTCCAGCTCCTGCTCGAGATAGCGGCCCGCCTTGGCGACGTAGCGCTCCCGCTCCTCGCGCTGCTGGTTGACCAGCGACTTGATCTCCTGGTACTTGCGCGGGTGCAGCGTCTGGAAGGCGAGGTCCTCGAGCTCCCACTTGATCGCGTGGATGCCGAGCCGGTGCGCGATCGGCGCGTAGATCTCCAGCGTCTCCTTGGCCTTCTCGATCTGCTTCTGCTTGGCGAGGCCGCCGAGCGTGCGCATGTTGTGCAGGCGGTCGGCCAGCTTGATCAGGATGACCCGGATGTCCGTGGCCATCGCCACGAGCATCTTGCGGTAGTTCTCGGCCTGCGCCTCGTCGCGCGACTGGAACACGATCCCGGTCAGCTTGGTCACGCCGTCGACCAGGCCGGCGACCTCGTCGCCGAACTGCTCCTGCACCTCCTCCAGCGAGGCGGTCGTGTCCTCGACGGTGTCGTGCAGCAGCGCGGCGCACAGCGTCTCGGTGTCCAGCCGCATGCCGGCGCAGATCTTCGCCACCCCGACCGGGTGCACGATGAAGTCCTCGCCGGACTTGCGCCGCTGGTCGGCGTGGTGCTCGCAGGCGAACACGAACGCGTCCAGCAGCCGCCGGCGGTCGATCGGGACCGCGGACTCGTCGGCGTGCTCGGTGACGATCGCGAACAGGTCGGCCAGCAGCTCCTTCTCGAGCGGCGTGAGGTCGTCCGGCGCCTCGGTCGTCGCGGCGCCGTGCTCGTCGCCGTCGGAGCGGCCGAGTTCGCGGTGCTCGAGGAACGAGTCCAGCGCGGCGGCGTCCGGATCCGGCCCGGGCACTGCCGGGGGGGTCTCCGCTACGCGGCCTTCGGTTGGCTGGTCGTCAGGTATCGCTGTCCGCCCTCGAGGCGTCTTCGGTAGGCCACGAACGCCGCCGAGCGCTCCAGACTGGTGCGTGCGGGCGCGCCGGCGAGGCTGAGGCCGAACTCCGCGCGATCGAGGTCCGCGAGCCCGAGCTCGGTGAGGATGCGGACGACCCGGCCCGCCAGCGCTGGCGTGCGCGGCTGCGTCCCGTCCCCGCGGAGCACGGCCTCCAGGGCCTCGCCGCGGCTCCCGCCCGTCGCGCGCAGGGCGCGGTAGACGGCGGCACACGGCTCGCGCAGGGTGTATTCCCATTCGTGTATCGCGTGTGCAAAGCCTAGCTCAGGCGCACCCCACGCCAGGTGGGTGAAGCCCGCGCCCAGCGCATGTTCGATCATGTCGTGGGCGGCCGGATCGACCGGCGGGTCGAGCGCGACCAGGTGGGTGAACGGGGAGGCGAGCCCGGGGTCGCGCGCGAGCGCGGCGTGCGTACAGAGCGCGAAGCCGCCCAGCCGCTCGCCGAGTGAGCGCGCGCGGTGTCCGGTGTGCGCGCAGACGACGAGCACGGGCTCGCCCGTGGCCACCAGATCGGCGATCAGCCCGGCGACGCCGGAGCCGCGGACGTCGCGCAGCGCCCGCGCCCGAACCCCGTCCGGCGCCGGCTGGTCCTCGAGTGGCGCGTCGAGCTCGGCCAGCAGGCCCGCGGCGAAGCTCGCCGGCTCCCCCAGCAGCTCGATCGTGCGCGCCGCGCAGGGCTGCGCACGGCGGACGACCAGGCGCGGCTCGATCGTCCCGTTGAACGCGTTGGCCTCCAGGCGCACCGAGACGTCGACCGGCTCGCCGGGCTGGGCGGGCAGGCCGGTGCCGCCGCCGAAGCGCACCGCCCGCGAGCGGGCGCCGCCGGCCACGATGCTGAATGCGAGGTGCCGGCCCTCGCCGCCGAGCGGCCGCGGGTCCTCCACCGTGGCCGCCGGGACGAGCAGCGCGACCGCCGGATTGCCGGCGCCGAACGGCTCCAGCACCGCGAGCTCCTCGGCCAGGCCGAGACCCAGCAGGTCGCCCGGGACGATCGCGTCCACGCGCTCGACCGGCACGAGGTCGTCCGGGTCGAGCACCTCGGCGGCGTACGCCTGGAACGCCTCCCGGAACGCGTCGACGCTCCCGGCCTCGATCGTCAGACCGGCGGCGGCACGGTGGCCGCCGTGGCGGAGCAGGTGGCGCGCGCCGGCGCCGAGGCCGGCGAGCAGGTCGAACGCCGGGATCGAGCGGCCGGAGCCGGTGCCGGTTCCGGCCTCCGCGTCGACCGCGATCAGGACCGCGGGGCGATGGTGGCGCTCGGCGATCCGCGCGGCGACGATCCCGATCACCCCCGGGTGCCAGCCCTCGCCGGCGAGGACGTAGGCCGCCGGCTCGCCGGGCGTCGCGCGCACTTGGGCCTCCGCCTCGAACAGGATCCGCGTCTCCACGTCGCGGCGGTCGCGGTTCAGCGCGTCCAGCTCGTCGGCAATCTCCTTCGCGCGTGCCTCGTCGCCCGTCAGCAGCAACTCCAGCGACGCGTCGGCGCGGGCGATCCGCCCGGCGGCGTTCAGTCGCGGGGCCAGCCGGAACCCGATCGACGACGAGTCCAGCCCGCTCGGATCCACCCGCGAGACCGCCATCAGCGCACGCAGCCCCGGCTTGCGCGTGGCGGCCAGCGCCTTCAGCCCGGCGCGCACGAGGGCGCGGTTCTCGTCGTGCAGCGGGACGACGTCGGCGACCGTGGCCAGCGCCACCAGGTCCAGGTCCTCGTCGGCCAGCGCGGGGTCCAGCCCGGCGGCTTCCAGCAGCGCACCGGCCAGCTTGTAGGCGACCCCGGCGGCGCACAGGTCGCCACACGGGTTGCCGCCGCCGAGCCGCGGGTGCACGATCGGCGCGTCCGGCAGCACGCCGTCGGCGCGCGGCGCGTGATGGTCGGTGACCACGACGTCCATCCCGAGGGCCCGCGCATGCGCGACCTCGTCGACCGCCGTGATCGCGCAGTCGGCGGTCACCAGCAGCCGGGTCCCGCGGTCGGCCAGCCGCTCGACGGTCGAGGCGGCCAGGCCGTAGCCGTCCTCGGTCCGGCTCGGCAGGAACCAGTCCACGCGCGCGCCGAGCGAGCGCAGCGCCCGCACCAGGATCGCCGTCGAGGACACGCCGTCGACGTCGTAGTCGCCGTGGACCGTGATCCACGAGGCCGCGGCGACATGGCCCAGGATCAGCGACGCCGCCTCGCGCAGCCCGCCGAACGCGTCCAGCGGGTGGCGATCCTCGGCGGCCAGGAACGCGCGGGCCGCGGCCGGGTCCCCCAGCCCGCGGCGGGCGAGCACCTGCGCGACGGGGTGCGAGACCCCGAGCTCGACGCTCAGGCGATGAGCCTGGGCGAAGGCGTACGGGGCGATGTCGAACCGGGCGTCCACCGCGCGAATGTACGCGCCGCGGTGGACGGAATCGGCGCTGCGGCGCGGCTCAGCGGGTGGCGAGGCCGCCGCGGCGCTCCGCCTCGGCTTCCTCCTGGCGCACCCCGATGAACCACACCACGGCGATGCCGATCAGCACCCCGGGGATCGCCTCCACCGCGGTGAACAGATGGACGTCCGTGCGACCGGGGACGCTGAAGCCGCTGACGATCAGCCCGAAGAAGAACGCGCCGAGCACGGCGCCGACGAACGCGCCGACGATGCCCGCCCAGAAGCGGTCCGGCAGGAAGATCGTGAAGTGCCAGATGGCCAGGCCGACCATCACCCACACCAGCGCAGCCATCAGCGTGACCTCCCGTGCTTGCGGCGTTCCTTGCGGGCGGCGTCGGACTTCGGCTTGGACTCGCCGGGTGCGGGCGTGTCGGCGTCGCCGGCGCCGCCGTTGGGTCCCGCGGCACGTCCCTGCGAGCGCGCCCGGCGACCGCCGGCCGGCCGCTGGCGCGGCGGCGCGACGACCGGCGCGCGCTCCACGCCGAGGTTGGCGACGAGGTCGTCGAACTCCTCCTGCGAGACGCCCTCGGCCGGGTCCGCCGTCCGCCGCGCCGTCCGGCGCGACTTCGGCGCGACGTCCACCGGCGCGCCTGCTGCGGCGACCGCGTAGGCGGGCACCGAGCCCTGCTCGCCCAGGATCCGCGCGGTGCGCGCCTTGTAGACCGGCTCGCGCTCCTTCCAGTGCGTGAGCACCGGGCTCGCGATGAACACCGACGAGTACGCGCCGGAGATGACGCCCACGAGCAGCGCGAACGCGAAGTCCTTCAGCGTCTCGCCGCCGAACAGCAGCAGCGCGAGCACTGGCAGCGCAGTACAGAACGAGGTCGCGAGCGACCGGGTCAGCACCTCGGACATCGACCGGTTCACGATCTGCGAGAACGCGGCGTTGGGCATGCGCGGCATGTTCTCCCGGATGCGGTCGAACACGATGATGGTGTCGTAGAGCGAGAAGCCGAGGATGGTCAGCAACGCCGCGACCGTCGACGCCGTCACCTCCCGGCCGACGAGGGCGTAGACGCCCGCCGTGATCAGGATGTCGTGCATCAGCGCGATCAGCACCGGCACCGCGAACTTCCACTGGAACCGCAGCGCGATGTAGATCGAGATCACCGCCAGCGACGCGATGATCGCGATCAGCGCGGAGTTGGCGATCGACTGCCCGAAGGTCGGACCGATCGAGTCCGACGAGGACTGCACCACGCCGTATTTGGCGCGCAGTGCGTTCTCGGCGCGGTCGACCTGTGGCGGCTTCAGCGACGAGGTCCGGATCTGCACGACGTTCTTGCCGAGCGCCGGGTCCTTGACCGACTGGACCGTGATGTTGTTGAAGCCCTGGTTCTCGATCGTCGTGCGCACGTCCTGCACGGATGCGGCGCGCTGCAGCGAGGCGGTGATGCGCGTGCCGGACTCGAAGTCGATGCCGAACTTCAGCCCCTTGCCGGCGATCGCCAGCGCGCCGATCAACAGGATCGTCCCGGACATCGAGAAGAACCACTTCGACGCACCCATGAAGTCCACGTGCCAGCGGTCGCGCGTCGAGTTCGCGCCGAGTGCGGACTTCGACCTCAGGATCGACGTGCCGCGCAGCGTCAGCAGGATCGCCTGGGTGGCGAGCACGGCGG
>JAXDHL010000442.1:0-14116 GCA_034664525.1 Solirubrobacteraceae bacterium | reverse complement strand
CCGAGCTCCGCGCCGAAGATCTCGTAGACCAGCTTGTGCTGCTGGATCCGCGTCAGGCCGGCGAAGGCGGGGGAGATGATCTCGGCCCGGAAATGCTGCCCGTCGCCGGTGACATCGGCGCTCGCCGCGGGAAGCCCGCCCTCGATGCGCTGCTTGATCTCGTCGGTGGTGACCACTGACGAGCAATGGTAGCTGCCGCTATCATTTCTGAAGCAAGGCTCCAGCGAGGCACTGACTTAGATGATCACGTTCACAGAGAAGGGCGCGGAGAAGGTCCAGGAGTTCCTGGCCTCCCAGGGCGCCGACGTCCAGACCGCCGGCCTGCGCGTCGGCGTGCGCGGCGGCGGCTGCTCGGGCTTCCAGTACGCGCTCGCCTTCGACAACCAGCGTGACGAGGACGAGGTCTTCCAGGACCACGGCCTGCGCATCCTGGTCGACCGTCCTTCGCTGCCCTACGTGCGCGGCGCGGTCGTCGATTACGTCGAGTCGCTGCAGGGCGCCGGCTTCAAGGTCGAGAACCCGAACGTCATCGCAGCCTGCGGCTGCGGCTCCTCGTTCCGCGTCGCGGACGAGGAGGAAGTCTCCGCGGTCTGAGCCGGCGCGCTCGCCTGGCGGCGGCGGGACTCGTCGTCGCCGCGGTCGCCGCAGTCCTCATCGCCGTGCTGTCGGGTGGCTCCGCGGAGCCGCCGGCGCCGAGCCCATCGCCGTCTCGGTTGCCGACGCCGACGCCGACGCCCGTCTCACCGGTCCGCGAGCAGCCCGACCGGCTCGACATCGGGATCACCGAGCCGAACCCGGCCTTCCTCATCGGCAGCGACAACCCGGCGTTCCAGCGCTGGGCGGATGTCATCCCGAAGCAGATCCGCCCGCGCTATTACCGGCTCGTCGTCGACTGGGCGGGGATCACGTCGCCGGACGGCTCGAACATCGATCTCGCCAAACCGCAGTCGGGGTGCATGCGCGACAAGGGCCCGTGCGCGAGCTGGGCCGGCATCCGTGCGCAGCTGCAGGCGCTGGCGACGGTCCAGAAGCAGGACCCCGGGCGGCTGATCGGGATGGTCGTCTTCACGGGAACCCCGGCGAACCTCACGGCGCCGGCGTCCGGCTGCGAGCGCCCGGACACGCAGCCGCGCTCCCGGCCGCCGTCCGATGCGGCGATCCCGCAGTACCAAGCGGTTGTGCGTGCCGTCATCGACGAGGCGCGGCGCGACGGAGCGAACGTCCCCTACTGGAGCCCGTGGAACGAGCCGAACCACCCGTACTTCCTCTCGCCCCAGCGCTCCGCGTGCCAGAACCTGTCGACGACGGCCGCGGTCGCGCCGTACACGCTGATGGCGAACGCGATGCAGGCGGTGCTCGACCAAGAGCCGGGCGACCAGAAGCTGGTCCTGGGGGAGACCGCCGGGCTCTTCGAGCGCAAGTCGACGACGACCCCGGCGCCGCAGTTCATCCGCCGGCTCCCGCGCGAGCTCGTCTGCCGCGCCGCGGTCTACGGCGAGCACGGCTACCTCGGCAACACCGACCCGGCCGGACCGGTCTACCGCGCGCTGAAGTCCTTCGACTGCCCGGGCGGAGTCCCGCCGATCTGGATCACGGAGACCGGCATCAAGTCATCCGACGCCGCCGCGTGCGCGGACGTCCGGGAGCGTCTCGCGAACTGGCGTCAAGACGAGCGCGTGGCGGCGGTGTTCCAGTACACGCTGCGCGAGGACGATCGCTTCCCGACCGGCCTGGTGAGCACCGACCTGTCGCGCTCGTACCCGGTGCTCGGGCAGTGGACCGGACGGCCTACCTGTTGAGCGACGCCAGCAACCACAACGCCAGCGACGTGAACCCCACCATCACCCCGAGCATCCAGTACTGCGATCGCACCGCCTGCTGCGGCGCCCGGTAGATCGCCAGCGCCCGGTCGTGCGCGAGCACCAGCGCGCAAACGTGCCCGCAGATCACGAACCCGACCTGCAGGTACCAGGTCGTGTTCTGCCCGAGCACCGTGTAGTCGATCGCGGTCGTGGCGGTCCCGAACAGGTTCCACCCATGGCCGAGCGGATCTGAGGACAGATACGACATCGCCTGCCCCTGGAAGACCAGTTCGGTCAGGTAATGCGCAATCGCGTACACCAGCGCGATCGGCACCAGCGAGTGCACGAACAGCCGCCGCAGGCGCACGGCGTCGAACCCGCCGCCCACCGACACCGCACCCGCGATCCCGAACGAATAGAAGCCGGCGACCAGCAGCGGCCCGAGCAGCAGCCCGACGGTGTTCGCGAGCGTCACGGCCGTCCCCGTCCCGAACCCGATGCCGGTGAACAGGTCATGCAACCAGGGGCCCAGCGAGCTCTTCCAGGCCGCCCCCTGCGAGAGCCCGTCGAACGTGACCGTCCCGATCATGACCGCGATCACCGCGACCGTGCCCGGGATCGGGTCGAGCCGCGGCAACCCGCCGAGCAGCGGCCGCACGCCGACTACGCCCTCACGCGTCTCGAACACGGACAGCCGCGAGAACAGGTTGAAGTAGACCCCGAAGCCCTCGCCGCGCGTGTGCCATGCCTCGACGCCGTAGACCGCCATCGCGGCCCACGTGATCACCGAGTACACGACCGCGTACGTCGCGATCCGGTCCGGATAGTCCCCGAACGTCCCCACCAGCTCGGTCCAGGTGAACCACAGCAGCCCGAGCGCCGCCGGCCAGCGCCCGAGGCGTTCCGGATACGCGCGGTGCGTCACCACCCGCCCACGCCGGGCCCGGGACACCGCCCACCCGGCGCCCCGGCCCACGGCGCGCCACGGGCTCAACACCCGGAACACGTCGCCGAACAGCAGCGACGTGAACACCAGCCCGACCCAGAACACGACGTAGACGAAGGTCGGCGCGAAGTTGTCCTGGCCGCCCTGGAGCCCGAACCACCCCGCCCACACGGTGACGACCAGCAGCACGACCCCGAGCAGCCCGCAGACGATCTGGACGGGGACGGACGCGACCGCGCGCCCGATCCCAGGCAACGGTCGCCAGGTCGGCGACTCCAGGCGGGGCCGCGGCCACAGCGCGGCCAGGGCGGCAAACGACGCCACGAGCACGATCGCCGCCGCCCACGCGAACATCCAGTCCGGGATCGGCAGGTCGGCCCGCTGGACGACCCCGTGCGCCGAGGCACTCGCCGGCGAGGCCAGCAGCGCGGCGACGACCGCCGCCGGCGCCAGCCGCCTCATTGCTTCAGGGCGGCCTTGACCGCGCCCTCGAAGGCGCGGATCCCGATCGATCCCTCGAGCCGCGCGGCGATCGTGCCGTCCTTGCGGACCGTGAACAGCCACGGCTCGGAAGGCAGGTCGAACCGCCGCAGCGGCGCGCGCAGCCCCTTGCTGGGGTTGTTGGCGACGTAGACCTCCTGGTGGATGAAGGTCATCTTGTCGCCGTACTGCTGCTGGAGCTGGAGCATCTCGTCGGTCACCGGCCCGCAGACGCGCGACTGGCAGAGCTGCGGCGTCGAGAACAGCAGCGCCACCGGCTTCTTGCCGACGACCTTGCTGAACGACGTTCGCGCGAGCTCGGGCGCGGGCGGGATCCGCGTGTCGAGCAGATCACGGTTGCCCTTGACCGACCCGAGCGTGTCCGTGGCCACCTTCGGGGCCTGCTCGCCGACGTCGGGGATCCGGTCCTGCGCCTTGGTGATGACCTGGATCGCCATCGGGGCCGCGATCCGGCGCCCGCCGGCATCCGACACCGCGAGCACGTTGTAGATACCGGCCTTCGGCGTCGGGACGTCGGCCTGGTAGATCGCCGCGAACGGGTCCTTCTCGGACGCCGCCTGCTGGGAGCGGAAGCGCGGCTGGGTCACGAGCACGTCGGCCGGCGCGGCGATCGGTCCCTCGATCGGCCCCGAGCCGCCGCGGGGCTGGATGTAGACGACGGTCTTGCCGTAGGCGAACCGGCGGTCGGAGTCGAGCAGCCCGAACGCGAGCCGGTTGCTCGGCGGGCGGAAGATCGACGACGCGGCGATCGCCTGCGGGCCCTGGGTGTCGAACTGCCCGGCGAACGCCTCGAGCGACTGGCCGGCCGGCGGCTTCGGGAACGACGCGGGATCGACGGTCTGCGCCGCGGACACCTGGGTCCGGACGCTGGCGTTGACGGCTTGGACCGGATCCTTCGCGGCTTGTTCTGAGCCCCCGCAGCCGGAGATCGCAGCGACAAGCGCCACGGGCAGCAGTGCACGCTTGGACATCGGACGGCAGACTAGGGATCGATCCTCAAGGGAGCGTGAGCCAGACGCGGTACGGTGACACGGTGGCGGGCCTCGAGATCGCCCAGGTACAGCCGACCGGCCCGCTCCGCGACCACGTCCGGCGCGTGGCCGGCTACCGCGAGGTCGCCGCGCCGCTGCGCCGCCGCGAGGTCCCGCTGGCCGGCGCGGTGATCGTCTTCTCGCTCGGGCCGGACATGTGGATCGACGGCGGCTGGACCGGCTCGTTCGCCGCCGGCCTCTACGACCGGCCGGTCCTCACCGGCCACTCCGGCAGCCAGGAGGGACTCCAGCTCGACGTCTCCGCGCTCGGTGCCCGGGCCTTGCTCGACCTGCCGCTCGGCGAGCTCTACGACGTCACCGTGCCGCTGGAGGAGGTCCTCCCGGGCGCCCGCGAGCTGACGGAGCGGATCGCCGGCACCGACGGCTGGCCCGCCCGCTTCGCGATCCTCAACGACGCGCTCGGCCGCATCGAGCCGCGCCCGCTCGCCCCCGAGCTGCGCTGGGCCCACGCGCGCCTGGTGCGCTCGCACGGGGCCGTCCGGGTCGAGGAGCTCGCGCGCGAGACCGGCTGGAGCCGCCGCCACCTGACCGAGCGGTTCCGGCAAGAGATCGGGATGCCGCCCAAGGGCTTCGCACGGCTGTTGCGCTTCGAGCGCGCCGTCGCGCTGATGCGGTCCGGCGCGCCGCTCGCCGACGCCGCCTACAGCGCCGGCTACGCCGACCAGTCGCACATGAACCGCGACTTCCGCGACTTCCTCGGCGCACCCCCGTCCGAGCTCCCATTCGTCCAAGACGCGCTCGCCGCCGCCTGAGAGCCTGCCGGCATGAAGATCTATCCGTCACTGCGCTACCGCGACTCGCAGGACGCGCTCGAGTGGCTCGAGCGCGCGTTCGGCTTCGAGAAGGTCGTCGCCCACACCGATGACGCGGGCCAGATCGTCCACGCCGAGATGCGCTGGGGCGACGGCATGCTGATGCTCGGCTCCCAGCGCGACAACGACGCCTTCGGCGACCACGTCGGCCAGAGCTGGATCTACGCCACCTGCGAGGACCCGGACGCGCTGTTCGCCCGCGCGGCCAAGGCCGGCGCCGAGGTCGTGCGGCCGCTCACCGACCAGGACTACGGCTCGCGCGACTTCAGCGTGCGCGACCCGGAGGGAAACCTGTGGAGCTTCGGGACCTACGAGCCGTAGAGTGAAGGGACCGTGCTGCTCATCGAAACGCGCGATCCCGAGCCGGACCACCAGGGCGACTGGGCCTGGATCCGCACCGCGCTTGCCTGGCTGTTCCCGTGGCCGGCGATCATCGCCTTCCTGGCCGTCGGCTCCGTCGTCCTGAACGCCCTCCCCGGCATGCTGTTCTCGTTCGCGCTGCTCGTGGTGGTCGCCTGGCGCGTCTCGCGGGTCTACCCCGAGTGGGGCGGCCTCTCCGACCACCGGCAGTAGTCAGCCGCCGCGGCGCCCGAGCTCGAAGTCGGCCAGCGCCGCCGGATCGGTGATCCCGAGCTTGCGGCGCGCCCGCTCGGCGAACCCACCGGGCCCGAGCCGGACGATCCGCGCCGGCGTCGCGTTCGGCGTGATCTCCATCTCCCAGCCCGGCTCGACGGTGTCGACCAGCTGCCCGTCGACCTCCAGCGCCACGCGCCCGCTCGAGGCCAGCACCTCGACCCCCAGCCGCTCGCCGTCCCCGAGCACGACCGCCCGGTTGAACAGCCCGTGCGGCGCGTCCGGCGTGACGATCATCGCGCGGGTCTGGGGCGAGACCAGCGGGCCGCCGGCGGCGAACGAGTACGCCGTCGAGCCCATCGGCGTCGCCACGATCACGCCGGAGCTCGCGTAGCGGACCAGCAGCTGGCCGTCGACCCGCAGGCCGAGCGCCGCCCGCCCGTGTCCGGGCGTCCGGCTGAGGACGACGTCGTTGTAGCCGACCCGCGACTGGCCGTCCCAGGTCGCCTCCAGCGCCAGTCGCTCCTCGACCGCGAATGCTCCCGTCCTCAGCGCGTCGAGCGCCGCCGGCAGTCCGGACTCGTCGACCTCGGTCAGGTAGCCCAGCCGCCCCAGATTGGCGGCCAGCACGGGGATCCCGAGCGGCCCGCCGAGCCGCAGGGCGCCGAGCATCGTCCCGTCGCCGCCGAGGGCGAGCACCAGGTCGGCCCCGTCGATCTCCTCCGAGGACGCCAGCGACACGCCGCACGCCAGCGCCCAGTGCTTCACCACCTCCAGCGCCGGGCCGACGTCGCGCCGCGGATGCAGGGCGAGGGCGATCCGCCGAGGAGGCGGCTCGCTCAGGAGGAGACGCCCGCCGTCTCGGTGAGCGGCGTCCCGTCCAGGGCGGACAGCGCCCGCTCGACGGACGTGTTCACGCACGTGAACGTGGGGGTGTCGCGCTTGGTGTAGCGCGAGGACTCGGTCATGCGCAGCTTCTGGACGAGGTCGAGGAAGTCGCGCGGCTCATCGGTCTCGAACGCGACCACGAACTCCTGGTCGTCGAGGCCGAACGAGTAGCTGGTGTTGAGGTCGACCGACGGGAACTCGCGCCCGACCTTGATGTGCTCCTGCATGATGCGCCAGCGCTCCTCGGCGCTCAGCAGGTACCACTCGCGCGTCTTCACGAAGGGGTAGACGAACAGGTACTTGGCGTTCGCCGGCCGGACCTCGAGCCGCGACTCGTCGGAGTACTCGGATTCCTTGGTCAGCGCCAGGAACGAGTACGGGATCTCGCACCACTTCATCAGCCCGCTCTGCGCGAGCACGACGTGGAACTCGTGGATGCGGTCGAGGTTCGTCGCCTGGGTGAGCAGCATCATGTCGGCGTCGCCGCGCGTGCCGACCAGCGAGAACGCCCGCAGCAGCCGCTGCGAGGAGAAGTCCTCGCAGGCCGCGATGAACTCCCGCTTGTGCTCGGCGCGCTCATCGGCCTCCAGGCGCCGCCACGCGGGATCCACCTTCAGGAACGTGTACTTGACGAAGTGCCGTTCGCGCGCCATCGATCCATGGTACCGGCGGGGTAGCATTGGGTAGATGCGGCTCGGGCTCGTTTCCTCGTACTCGTGGACGTACCCCGGCGGAGTCAACCGCCACGTCCACGCGCTCACCGAGCAGCTGCTCGCGCGCGGCCATGAGGTGCGCGTGTTCGCGCCCTACGACCACGACACCCGCCGGACGGCGATCCTGCACCGTGGCGCGCGCCCGCAGGAGCTCGATGCGCCCGAGTGGCTCGTGCCGCTGGGCGGGACCATCGGCTGCCCGGCCAACGGGGCGATCTCGAACGTCGGGCTGCATCCGACGGGCGTCTCGCTGCTGCGACGCGAGCTGCGCGCGTTCGCCCCGGACGTCGTCCACATCCACGAGCCGAACGCGGCGACGGCCGGCTGGGACACGCTGATGACCAGCGACGCGCCGCTCGTCGGGACGTTTCACACGTATTCGACCAACAGGCTGTCGTTCGCGTTCGCCAACGCCGGCGGGCTGCGGCGCCGCCTGAACCGGCTCAGCGTGCGGATCGCGGTCAGCGAGGCCGCGGCCTGGACCGGCCGGCGCTTCCAGGGCGGCGAGTACCGGATCATCCCGAACGGCGTGACGCTGCCGGATACGCCGCCGGTGATCCGGACCCGCCGGCCGGGCGAGCCGCTGCGGATCGTCTTCGTCGGCCAGGCCGTCGAGCGCAAGGGCCTGCCGCTGCTGCTGGCCGCCTTCGAGGGGCTGCGCGACGAGGTCGCCGCCGAGCTCGTCGTGATCGGCGCCACCGACGACGACGTCGGCATGCTGCTCGGCGACCACACCGGCGTCCGGGTGCTCGGGCGCGTGGACGACGCCGTCAAGGACGCCGAGCTGCGCGCCGCCGACGTGCTGGTGGCGCCGTCGCTGGGTGGCGAGTCCTTCGGGATGGTGCTGACCGAGGCGTTCGCCGCCGGCACGCCCGTGATCGCCTCCGACATCGCCGGCTACCGCGACGTGGTGCACGACCGTGTCGACGGCGTGCTCGTCCCGCCCGGCGACGCCACCGCGCTCGCCGAGGCCCTGCGCGAGACCGCCCACGAGCCGGAGCGGCTGGCCCACGCGTCGCGCGCCGCGGCCGAGAGCGCGCAGCGCTACGCCTGGCCGGCCATCGCCGCAGAGGTCGAGACCGCCTACGACGACGCGCTGGCGATGCCGCGGCTGGACACCGTGCCGGCGCGGCGCGGGATCGTCCCGATCACCGGCGCTCCGCGGATCCCCGCGCGCCGCGAGCCCCCGCTGGACCCCGTCCCGAGTGCCGCCCGCGCGTTCTTGCGCCGGGGCGCGCTCGTGGCTGCCGGCGGCCTCGGGGTCGGGGGCGCGCTGTACGGCCTGCATCGCATCGGGCCGCAGGCGATCCTGCACTCCCTGGTCGGCTCGCAGCCGAGCTGGGTGCTGCTGGCGCTGGCGTTGATGTGCCTCTCGATGCTGTTCCGCGCGGTCTCCTGGCACGCCTTCCTGCGCGGCGCGCTGGCCGACGCCCGCCCGCGCTTCAGCGACGCCATCCAGGGCATCACGATCGGCGTGCTGATGAGCGCGACGCTGCCCGCCCGGCTCGGCGAGCCCGCGCGCGCGCTGATCGTCGCCCGCCGGCTCGGGCGCCCGCGCGAGCGCCTGCCCGTGGTGCTGGGGACCCTCGTCGGCCAGACGCTGTTGAACGTGATCGCCCTGGTGATCCTGGGTGCGGTCCTGTTCGCCAAGGTCGGGCTGTTCGCGGGCCATCAGAGCGTGCTCGTCTGGTACGCGCTGACCCCCGTCCTCGTCGCCGTGCTCGTGCTGTTCCTGCCCACGCTGCTGCGTGCCTCGGCGCGTTCGCGCAGGGTGGCTCAGGCACGCGAGAACGCCGCCCGGTTGCGGTCCGGGCTCGCCGTCCTGCGACAGCCGAAGCTCGGCTTCGTCGCGGTGACGATGCAGCTGCTCGCCTGGGCCCTGCAGTGGCTGACGTGTTACCTGCTGCTCGTCGCGCTCGGCCTCGAGCACCAGGCCGGTCTGGGCGCCGCCGCCGCCGTGCTGTTCGCGGTCAACGTATCCGCGGTCCTGCCGGTCACGCCGTCGAACCTCGGCGTCTTCCAGGCTGCGTGCGTGGCCGTCCTGACCGGCGCCTACGGGGTGCGGTCAGGCGACGCGCTGGCCTACGGGATCGTGCTGCAGTGCGTCGAGGTCGCGACCGCAGTGGTGATGGGCGCGCCGGCGCTCGTGCGCGAGGGGCTGTCGTGGAAGGACGTTCGGCTGCGGACGCTGCACGCGACGCCGGTCGTGCTCGGCCCGCGCCGGCCGACGGCCTTCGACGACGCGCGCTAAGCGGCGTCCGGGACACGGCGCAGCGTCGGATCGCGATCCGAGTCCCGGATCACGTCGTCCGCCGCCTTCTCCGGCGGCAGCAGCTTGCCGGACTTCATCCCGAAGTAGACCGCCTGCGGGTGGTGGGCGATGATCGCCACCGTCGACTGCTCGGGCTCGACCGCGTAGCCGCCCGACAGCTGCAGGCCGATCCGCTCGGCGCCGATCAGCCGGAACAGCTTCTCGTGCTCGGACTGCTCCGGGCACGCCGGATAGCCCCACGACCAGCGCCGGCCCTGGCTCTCGCCGATGCCGAGATCGCGCCGCGCCCGCCAGTGCAGCCACTCGGCCATCCCCTCGGCGGTCTGGACGCCGAGGCCGTGCACGAACAGCTGCTCGGCGAACTCGCCGTCCTTCTCGAGCTCGGCCATCAGGTCGGTCACGCGGGGGCCGGCGGTGACCGCCTGGAAGGCGACGACGTCGAGCTCGCGGGAATCCTTCGGCCGGTAGAAGTCGGCGATGCACAGGCGGTGGTGCTTCGGCTGGCGCGGGAACACGAAGGTCTCGAGCACGCGCTCGTGGTCCTCGGGGTCGTAGACCTCGACCGCGTTGCCCACCGACGCGCAGGGGTAGTAGCCGAGCAGCGCCCGCGGCTGCAGGTAGTCCTGCTCGGCCCACATGCGCTCCAGCCGCGGGAGGAAGTCCTCCTCGACCAGCCGGCGCCAGGCCTCGCCCTTCACGCCGCGGCCGCCCCAGTGCAGCTTGAACAGCACGTGGGTGTCGAGGTGGCGGTAGACCTCGTCGAGGTCGACGTCGATCTCGCGCGTGCCCCAGAACGGCGGCTCGGGGAGCGGCGTGTCGGTGCGGGCCGCCGAGCGGACCGAGTCGTCGTCGGTCGGCAGCGCCTCGGGCTCCGGGCCCTTCTCGCGCAGCACGCGCGCCTCGTCGATGACCTTGTGCATCAGCCGCTCGCGCGCGTCGGGCTCGACCAGCTGGTCCATCACGGCCAGGCCCTCGAACGCGTCCTTGCAGTAGAAGACGCCCGGCGTGTAGACGTCCTCGGAGTCCTGCCCTCCCGGGAAGAGGATCCGCCGGCCGAAGTTGCGGTTGATCGCGGCGCCGCCGACCAGCACCGGGTACTGGAGCCCCTGCTGGTGCAGCTCCTGGATCGCCAGCGGCATCTGCTTCGACGTCGACACGAGCAGCGCGGACAGGCCGATCGCGGTCGCGTCGTGCTCCTGGGCGGCCTCGAGGATCGTCCCGATCGGGACCTGCTTGCCGAGGTCGACCACCGAGTAGCCGTTGTTGGTCAGGATCGTGTTGACCAGCGACTTGCCGATGTCGTGCACGTCGCCGAATACGGTCGCCAGCACGACGGTGCCCTTCGTGTAGCCCTCGATGCGGTCGAGGTAGCGCTCGAGCTGGGCGACGGCGCGCTTCATGACCTCGGCCGACTGCAGCACGAACGGCAGGATCAGCTCGCCGGCGCCGAACTTGTCGCCGACCTCCTTCATCGCCGGCAGCAGCACGTCGTTGAGGACGGGGACGGCGCCGAGCTTGTCGACCGCGGCGTCGATCTGCGCCTCGACGCCGTCCTTCTTGCGGCGCAGGATGTGCCAGTGCAGCGCCTGCTCGGGCTCCATGCCCGCCGTCGGGTCCGCCGCCTCGGCCTCGGCGGCCGGGCCCTTGGACTCGAAGTGCTCGATGAAGCGCTCGAGCGCGTCCTCGCGGCGGTTGAAGACCAGGTCGTCGGCGAGCTCGCGCTCGGCGTCGACGATCTCCGCGTACGGCGTGATGTGGTTCGGGTTGACCATCGCCAGATCCAGCCCGGCCTCGACGCAATGGTGCAGGAACACCGAGTTGAGGACCGAGCGGGCCGGCAGGCCGATGCCGAAGGAGACGTTGGAGACGCCGAGGCTCGTCAGGACGCCCGGCAGCCCCTCCTTGATCGCGCGGATGCCCTCGATCGTGGCGACCGCCGACGGCTTCCACTCGTCGTCGCCGGTGGTCAGCGTGAACGTCAGGCAGTCGAAGATCAGCAGTTGCGGGTCCAGCCCGTGCTCGCCGCAGCAGATGTCGTGGATGCGGCGGGCGATTTCCAGCTTGCGCTCGGCCGTCTTGGCCATCCCGACCTCGTCGATCGTCAGCGCGATCAGCGCGGCGCCGTGCTGCAGCGCGAGCGGGACCACGCGGTCCATCTTGTCGCGGCCGGCCTCGAGGTTGACCGAGTTCACGATCGCCCGGCCCGGGATCTGGTCGAGGGCGGCGGCGATCACCTCGGGCTCGGTCGAGTCGATCTGGATCGGGGAGGGCTGGGTGAGCGAGATGCGCTTGACGGTCTGGCGCATCTGCTCGTCCTCGTCCTGGCGCTCGGTCAGCGCGACGCAGACGTCGAGCACGTGGGCGCCGCCCTCGACCTGGTCCTCGGCGACCTGGACCAGCCCGTCGTAGTCGTCGGTGAGCAGCATCTCCTTCGCCTTGCGCGAGCCCTGCGAGTTCACCCGCTCGCCGACCAGCGTCGGCCGCGGCTCCTGCGCGATCGGCGCCGCGGTGATCATGCTCGAGACCCGGGGCGGGCGCGCCTGGGGGCGGGTGGAGGAGGGCAGGTCCCGGACGGCGCCGGCGAGCGCGCGGATGTGCTCGACCGTCGTGCCGCAGCAGCCGCCGACGATGTTCACGCCGTAGCGTTCGACGAACTCGGCCAGCGAGGCGGCCAGCGGCCCGGGCTGCTCGGGGAAGATCGTCTCGCCGTTCGGGCCCTGCTGCGGGAGGCCGGCGTTCGGGATGCAGTGGATCGGCAGGCTCGAGTGCTCGCCGAGGAAGCGGACGGCGTCGCGCATGTCCTCGGGGCCGGTCGAGCAGTTGAGGCCGATGATGTCGACCTGCAGCGCCTCGAGCGTCGTCAGGACGGCGTCGATGTCGGTGCCGAGCAGCATCTTGCCGCCGTTCGGGAGCAGCGACACCGAGCACTGGATCGGGACGCTGCGGCCGACGGCCTCGAATGCCTCGCGGGCGCCGAAGATGGCCGCCTTGACCTCGAGGATGTCCTGGGCGGTCTCGATGATCAGCAGGTCGACGCCGCCCTCGAGCAGGCCGCGCGCCTGCTCCTCGAAGACCGCGACCAGCTCGCGGAAGCGGATCGCGCCGAGCGTCGGATCGTCGGAGGCCGGGAGGTGGCCGGTCGGGCCGATCGAGCCGGCCACGAAGCGCTCCTCGCCGACCGCCGTGCGGGCGATCTCGGCCGCGCGCCGGTTGATCTCGAGCGTGTGCACGCCGAGGCCCCACTCGTCGAGCTTGATCCGGCTGCCCTGGAACGTGTCCGTCTCGACGACCTCCGCGCCCGCCTCCACCATCTGGCGGTGCAGGCTCTCGATGACGTCCGGCCGGTTGAGGACGAGGGCCTCGTGGCAGCGGCCCGGCAGCTTGTAGTCGTCCTCGAGCGAGAGGTCCCACTGCTCGAGCGTGGCGCCCATCGAGCCGTCGAAGACGACGACGTGGTCGCGCACCGCTGCCAGGAAGTCACGCATGGCAAGGCATGGTACCGAACCTTGACATTGATGTGTCAAGGTTGGCCCGCCCGGCCCCTGAACGGCGACGGCCCCGGCGCCCGCAAGGACGCCGGGGCCGCCATGCACAGCCCGAACTGTGCAGCTTTGGGGTTACTTGATGAAGAGGATCTCGGAGTACCTCGGCAGCGGCCAGAGGTCGTCCGGCACGATGTGCTCGAGCTGGTCGGCGACCTCGCGGACCGCGTCCATCGCCGGGACCACGGTGTCGCGCACGTAGCCCGCGTGCACGAGCACGTCCTCGGACTCCGTGTGGCCGGCGTTGGCCGCCTCGAGACCGCGGATCGCGGTGACGAAGTCGTCCAGCAGCCCGGTCGCCTCGCCGAGCAGGAAGGCGAGCCCCTCGCCCTCGCCCGCGACGCGCAGCCGGGTGACGTAGGAGACGGCCGCCGGCAGCAGCATCGTGCGGGCGATCTGGGCCGCGGTCTCGGCCTCGATGTTGATCGAGGTCGCGTACTGCTCGGCGAGCACCTCGAAGCGGGCCTCGATCTCGCGCTCGTTGAGCACGTCGTAGCGCTCGAACATCGCCACGCTGTCCGCCGCCGTCAGGCACGGCAGCGCGTCCGGCGTCGTGCGCAGGTTCAGCAGCCCGCGGCCCTCGGCCTCGGCGTGCCAGTCCTCCGAGTAGCCGTCGCCGTCGAAGACGATCCGCTTGTTGTCGGTCCAGGCCTGCTTGACGACGGCGAGGACCGCCTCCTCGAGCGAGGACCCGCCGCTGACGTTGCGCTCGACCTCGGCCGCGAGCGCGTCGATGGCCTCGGCGGCGATCGTGTTGAGCACGGTGTTGGGCAGCCCGAGGGACTGCGACGAGCCGAGCGCCCGGAACTCGAACTTGTTGCCGGTGAAGGCGAACGGCGAGGTCCGGTTGCGGTCGCCGCCGTGCATGGGCAGGCGGGGCAGGACCGCGGCGCCGAGGCCGAGGTAGGACTGCGGCGTCGCCGCGTCGCCCGAGCCGGACTCGATCGCGTTGTAGGCCTTCTCGAGCTCTGCGCCGAGGAAGATCGAGATGATCGCCGGCGGCGCCTCGTTGGCC
>JAXDHL010000441.1:0-6421 GCA_034664525.1 Solirubrobacteraceae bacterium | reverse complement strand
ACGAGGTGATCACGATCGCCGCCGCCCTGTCGATCCAGGATCCGCGCGAGCGTCCGGCCGAGCAGCGCGCCCAGGCCGACCAGCAGCACGCGCGCTTCGCCGGCGAGTCGTCGGACTTCCTCGCCTACCTGAACCTGTGGCGCTACCTGCGCGAGCAGCAGCGCGCGCTGAGTGGCAACCAGTTCCGCAAGCGGGTCAAGGCGGAGTACCTGCACTACCTGCGCATCCGCGAGTGGCAGGACCTCGCCGCCCAGCTGCGCGGGGCGGCCAAGGAGGTCGGTGTCCACCTCAACCGCGAGCCGGCCGAGCCCGCCGACATCCACCAGGCGCTGCTGGCGGGGCTGCTCTCCCACATCGGCCTGCGCGACACCGCCACGCGCGACTACCTCGGCGCTCGCGGCGCCCGCTTCGCGATCTTCCCCGGCTCGTCGCTCGCGCGCCGGGGACCGACCTGGGTGATGGCGGCGGAGCTGGTGGAGACGTCGCGGCTGTGGGGGCGGACCGCCGCCCGCATCGAGCCGTCCTGGGTCGAGCCGCTGGCCGGCCACCTCGTCAATCGCACGTACTCCGAGCCGCGCTGGGACCCCCGCCGGGCGCAGGTGGTCGCCACCGAGCGGGTGACGCTGTACGGGCTGCCGATCGTCACCGGCCGCTCAGTCGCCTATGCGCGGATCGACCCGGAGCTCTCGCGCGCCCTGTTCCTGCGCCGCGCGCTGGTCGAGGGCGAGTGGGACGGCCGGCACGAGTTCCTGGCCGAGAACGCGCGCCGTGTCGCCGAGGTGGAGGCGCTGGAGGAGCGCGTGCGCCGCCGCGACCTGCTGGCCGGCGACGAGGTCCGCCTGGACTTCTTCGACGCGCGGGTGCCCGCCGACGTCGTGTCCGGCGCCCACTTCGACCGCTGGTGGCGCGACGCTCGCCGCGCCGATCCCGAGCTGCTGACCTACCCGCGCGAGCTGCTGGTCGTTCCCGAGACGCGCGACGTGCTGGACCCGCAGGCCCGCCCGACCGGCTGGCGCGCCGGGGACCAGATCCTGCGGCTCTCGTATCGCTTCGAGCCCGGGCACGAGCACGACGGGGTGACGGTGCACGTGCCGGTCACGAGCCTGCCGGCGCTGCAGGCCGACGGGTTCGACTGGCTGGTGCCGGCGCTGCGGCTGGAGCTCGTCACCGCGCTGCTGCGCGGGCTGCCGAAGGAGCTGCGGCGCCCGCTCGTGCCCGTCCCGGAGACCGCAGCGCGCCTGCTGGCGCGGCTCAAGCCCCGCACCGGGCCGCTGCTGGAGGCGCTCGCGCGCGAGGCCGGCGTCCCGGCCGGCGCGTTCGATCCCTCCAAGCTGCCGCCGCACCTGCGGATGACCTACTCGGTCGAGGCCGACGACGGCGACGTGCTGGCCGTGGGGGAGGACCTCGACGCGGTCCGCGAGGCGGTGAAGCCGCGCCTGCGCGCGCAGCTGACCGACGCGACGGCGGCGCTGGAGCGCTCCGGGCTCACCACCTGGGACGGGATCGACGAGCTGCCGCGGCGCGTCGAGCTGTCCGGCGCCACCGGCTTCCCGGCGCTCGTGGACGAGGGTGCGTCGGTCGGCGTGCGCACGCTCGAGACCGCGGACGCCCAGGCCGCGTCGATGCGGGCGGGGACGCGCCGGCTGCTCGCCCTGACCGTGCCGTCGCCGGCGCGCTTCGTGGAGGGCCGGCTCGACAATGCCGCGAAGCTGAGCCTGCTCGGCGCGCCGCACGGGAGCGTCGGCGCCGTGCTCGCCGACGCCACCGAGGCGGCGCTGGACGCTCTGCTGGCGCGGGCCGGCGGCCCGGCCTGGGACGCGGGCGGCTTCGAGCGCCTGCGCGCGGAGGTGGCGGGTGACCTGGCGGACACGACGGCGGAGGTCGTCGGCCAGGTCGTGCGCATCCTCGACGCCTACCGCGAGGTCCAGGACCGGCTGGGCAAGGCGATCGGCGACGCGCTGCGGCCCGCCCGGCTCGACGTCGCCGGCCAGATCGGCGGCCTCGTCTACGACGGCTTCGTCACCGCCACCGGCGTCGCGCGCCTGCCCGACGTCGAGCGCTATCTGCAGGCCGCGGCCCGCCGCTTGGAGCGGCTGCCGACGCAGGTCGCGGCCGACGCCGACCGCATGAAGGCCGTCCACGAGCTCGAGGCCGCCTACCGCCGCTCACCCAATGCGCCGCCCGAGGTGCGTTGGATGCTGGAGGAACTTCGGGTGTCGCACTTCGCCCAAGGGCTGGGCGTCAAGGGCCAGATCTCATCGAAGCGCATTCGACGGGCCCTTGCTGGGTAAGCCTCGTGACGTGCGTCTCCGTCGTCGATCCACCAGCAGCCTGAGCGTCCCAGAGCGGCGCGTCCTCGAGGCCTTCTACTCCGGGCGCCTGCCCGCCGGAAGGCTCTCCGAGGCGCTGGCCGCCGCGCGCCGCCAGCCGGCCGACCCGGCCCTGTCCGTCCACGCCCAGCCCGCCGCCGAACCGGGGGTCCAGCTCCAGCTGGCCGCGTAGATTTCCCGGGCATGGCCCGGGGGAGACTGCTCGCACCACTGCTGATCGCGGCGCTGACCGTCGGCGCCGGCGTCGCGGACGCCGATGCCGCCAAGCGCAAGCGGCCGTCCGCCACGCGGGCGATCTACACCGTCGGCAACAACTGGGACGGGACCGCCGACATCGTCGACGCGAAGACGTTCAGGTCGCTGCAGCGCTTCGATGTGATCCCGGACCGCAACGAGCGGATGGCCGAGATCCAGTCCGATCCCGAGCGATTGGGCTACTTCCTCGCCATCCGCGAGCTGATCGGCGAAGGCCACGACCAGTTCGTCGATGACGCCTTCACCTCCCACGACGGCCGCTACGTCTACATCTCCCGGCCCAGCTTCGCGGACGTCGTCGCGATCAGTCTCAGGACCAAGCAGATCGTCTGGCGCACCCCGGTCGAGGGTCAGCGGTCCGACCACATGGCGATCTCGCCCGACGGCAGGCGGCTGCTCGTGAGCGCCTCGACCGCCCGCAAGGTCCACGTGATCGACACGAAGACGGGCGCGATCGTCGCGAACATCCCGTCGGGCGATCAGCCGCACGAGTCGAACTTCTCCCGCGACGGCAGGACGATCTACCACGCGTCGATCGGCACGGTCTACACGCCGCTCGACGCCCCGCAGTTCGACTCGACCAAGGGCGACCGCTGGTTCGAGATCGTCGATGCGAAGACCTACGCGGTCAAGGAGCGCCTGGACATGGGCGCGATCCTGCGCACCTGGGGCTACCCGGGCATGAGCTCCGCCGTCCGGCCGATGGCGCTCTCCCCGGACGAGCACTTCGTGTACTTCCAGCTGTCGTTCTTCCACGGGTTCGTCGAGTTCGACCTGCGCAAGAAGCGGCCGGTGCGCTTCGCCCACCTGCCGGTGTCCGAGGCGACCCAGAAGCTCGACCGCACCCAGTACCTGCTCGACTCCGCCCACCACGGGCTGGCGATGGCCAAGGACGGGCGCAAGCTCTGCGTCGCCGGGACGATGTCCGACTACGCGGCGATCGTGGACCGCAGGACGTTCACGCCGACGATCGCCGCCACCGGCCTGAAGCCGTACTGGGCGACCAACAGCGTCGACGGGAAGAGCTGCCTGGTGTCGTTCAGCGGCGACGACCGCGTCGCCCTGATCTCCTACAAGACGGGCAAGGAGGTCGCCAGCGTGGCGGTCGGGGACCATCCCCAGCGCGTCCGCGCGGGCGCGATCCGCCGCAGCTACCTCAAGGCCGCCGCCTAAGCTGAACGGCCTCGAGGCTAAGCGGGCAGCGCGGCCTCGATCGCGGAGATGAGCTCGCGGTCGTGCGGGGTCACCTTGGTCGGCCAGCGGGCGATCAGCCTGCCGTCGGCGCCGACGAGGTACTTCGAGAAGTTCCAGACCGGCGGCGCCGAGCCCGGCTGGCGGTTGAGGTCCTCCCACAGCGGATCGGGGTCGGACCGCACGCTCATCTTCTCGGTCAGCGGGAACGACACGCCGTAGTTGCGCTGGCAGAACGCGCCGATCTCCTCGCTGGAGTCCAGCTCCTGGCCGCCGAAGTCGCCCGACGGGCAGCCCAGCACCTGCAGCCCGCGCGGCTGGTAGGTCTCGAACAGCTCCTGCAGCCCCTCGTACTGCGGCGTGTAGCCGCACTTGGAGGCCGTGTTGACGATCAGCGTCGGCTTGCCCCGCAGGCCCGACAGGTCGAGCCGGGACCCGTCGAGCATCGTGACCTCGTGCGCGTAGAGGTCCGTCGGCGCGTCGAGCTGCTTGGTGCGGCGCAGGTACATGGCGGCGGTCTTCAGCATCCCCATGTCAACAGTTACGCCGGAGGCCCGGTTTGGGTTCACACCTCGTCGACCAGCTCGGCCACCGAGGCCACGATCCGCGACGGCCGGAACGGGAAGCGCTCCTCGGTCTCGCGGGTCGCGACCCCCGTGAGCACGAGGATCGTGTGCAGCCCGGCCTCGAGGCCGGACACGATGTCGGTGTCCATCCGGTCGCCGATCATCGCCGTCGACTCCGAGTGGGCGTCGAGCTGGTTGAGCGCCGAGCGCATCATCAACGGGTTCGGCTTGCCGACGAAGTACGGCTCGACCCCGGTCGCGCGCGAGATCAGCGCGGCGACGGCGCCCGTGGCCGGCAGCGGGCCCTCCTTGGACGGGCCGGTCTCGTCCGGGTTGGTGGCGATGAAGCGGGCGCCGGCGGTGATCAGCCGGATCGCCCGCGTGATGCGCTCGAAGGAGTAGGTGCGGGTCTCGCCGAGGACCACGTAGTCGGGCGCGGTCTCGGTCAGCGTGTAGCCGGCCTCGTGGAGCGCGGTCGTCAGCCCGGCCTCGCCGATCGCGAACGCCGAGCCGCCCGGGCGCTGGTCGTGGAGGAAGCGGGCGGTGGCGAGCGCGCTGGTCCAGATCGACGACTCGGGGACGTCGACGCCGCTCGCGCGCAGGCGAGCGGCGAGATCGCGCGGCGTGTACATCGAGTTGTTGGTGAGGACGAGGAACGGGCGTCCGGCCTCGCGCAGGCGCGCCAGGAACGCGTCGGCGCCGGGTATCGCGTGCTCCTCGCGGACGAGCACGCCGTCCATGTCCATCAGCCAGCTGGCGATCTCACGGTCAGGCACGGCGCGACACGCTACCTCCTGGTAGACGGATGTCTGATGGACGCCCAGCGGCGGACCTGCGGAGGGTACCCGGGGATGGACCAGCTCCACGTCCTGGGCATGACGACGGGCTGCGGGCGGCGATGGTGAGGCGGCGGCACCACCGCGTGCTGCGCCGCCTACGGCACGGCGACCGGCTGCCATGGCGCTCCGGGCGCCACTTCGAGATGCTGCTCGAGGGCGCGCCGGATGCGATGGTCATCGTCGACCGCCACGGCCGCATCGCGCTCGTCAACGCGCAGACCGAGCGGCTGTTCGGCTACGAGCGCGAGGCGCTGATCGGCCGGCCGGTCGGCGACCTGATCCCCGAGCGGCTGCGCACGGTCCACCGCGAGCACGTCAAGGCGTGCCTGCGCGACGCCACGTTGCGCCCGATGGGGACCGGCCTCGAGCTGCTCGCCCGGCGCGCCGACGGCAGCGAGTTCCCGGTCGAGATCAGCCTCAGTCCGCTCGAGACCGGCAATCGGCGGCTCGTGTCGGCGGCGATCCGCGACGTCACCGAGCGCAACCAGGCGACCGACGAGCTCGCCGCCGCGGAGGCGCTCTTCCGCTCCGCGTTCGACGGGTCGGCGATCGGCAAGGCGCTGGCGCGGGCCGACGGGCGCATCGAGCGCGCCAACCGCGCGTTCTGCGAGCTCGTCGGCTACACGGCCGACGAGCTGGTCGGCGTGACCTACGCGGCGCTGGTGCACCCCGACCACCTCGCCGCCGAGGACGAGGCCATCCGCGCACTGAGCACGGGCCTGCGCCAGCAGCACAAGGCCGAGATCCGCTTCGTGCACGCGTCGGGCCACGCGCTCTGGGTGGCGGTCCAGGCCAACGGGATCTGCGACGCCCCCGGGCCGGGCCGCGTCTTCCTGCAGGTGCAGGACATCACCTACCGCAAGCGCTACGAGGACAACCTCCAGTACCTGGCCACCCACGACCCGCTGACCGGGCTGCACAACCGGGCCAACTTCGCGCGCCGGCTCGACGACCACGCCGACCTCGTGCACCGCTACGGGGCCGACGGCGCGGTCGTGCTGCTCGATCTCGACCACTTCAAGTACGTCAACGACACGCTCGGCCACCAGGCGGGCGACGTCCTGATCGCCCGCGTGGCGCACGTGCTCGCCGAGCGGCTGCGCGACTCCGACGTGCTGGCCCGCATCGGCGGCGACGAGTTCGCCGCGCTGCTGCCGCACGCGGACGCCGAGTCGGCCACGCGCGTCGCCCGCGACCTGCTGGGGGCGCTGCGCGACGAGCGGATCACGGTTCCCGCCAC
>JAXDHL010000440.1:0-12311 GCA_034664525.1 Solirubrobacteraceae bacterium | reverse complement strand
GTCGACGAACCTCGTCGAGGACGAGCACGTCGGCGGCATCCTGCTCAACGCCCGCGACGTCAGCGAGCGCAAGGCGTTCGAGGCCGAGCTCGCGCATCAGGCGTTCCACGACCCGGTGACCGGGCTCGCCAACCGCTCCATGTTCGCCGAGCAGGTGCGCCAGACGATCGCCCGCGCGCGGCGCGACGGACGCTCCCCTGCGGTCATCTTCCTCGACCTCGACGACTTCAAGACGATCAACGACTCGCTCGGGCACGCCGCCGGGGACGAGGTCCTGATCGAGTTCGCGCGCCGGCTGGACGAGAGCATCCGGGGCGCGGACGTGGCGGCCCGGTTCGGCGGCGACGAGTTCGCGGTCCTGCTCGAGCACGTCGCCGAGATGCAGGACGCCGCCGATGCCGCGCAGCGGATCCTCGAGCTCCTGGCCCGGCCGATGCGCGCCGGCCATCGCCAGGTCACGCTCAGCGGCAGCATCGGAATCTCGGTCTTCGGCGCCGAGGACGCGCGCGACGCCGACGAGCTGATCCGCGACGCCGACGCCGCGATGTACATCGCCAAGCGCGACGGCAAGAACGGCTACCGCGTGTTCGAGCCGGCGATGCATGCGGGCGTGCTGGCGCGCCTCGAGCTGCGCAACGACCTCCAGCGCGCGCTCGTCTCCGATGAGTTCGAGCTGTACTACCAGCCGGTGGTGCGGCTGTCCGACGGGTCCGTGTCCGGGGTCGAGGCGCTGCTGCGCTGGCGGCACCCGGAGCGCGGGCTGGTCTCGCCGGTCGAGTTCATCCCGATCGCCGAGGAGACCGGCCTGATCATCCCGATCGGCCGCTGGGTCCTGCGCGAGGGCTGCCGGCACGCTCGGCGCCTCGGCGCGGACGGCACGACGTTGCGCATGAGCGTGAACCTGTCGCTGAAGCAGATCCAGTACTCGGACATCGTGGCCGACGTCCGGGACGCCCTCGAGGACTCGGGACTGGCGCCGGACAGGCTGGTGCTCGAGATCACGGAGTCCGTCCTGATGGACGACACCGAGCTGGCGGTCGAGCGGCTGAGCGAGCTCAAGGCGCTCGGGGTCGGGCTGGCGCTGGACGACTTCGGGACGGGGTACTCGTCGCTCAGCTACCTGAGCCGGTTCCCGGTCGACATCCTCAAGATGGACCGCTCGTTCCTCGGCGATGGTGCGAAGCCGGGCTCGCGCAGCCTCGCCACCGCCGTCGTCGGCCTGGGCGCGACGCTCGCGCTCGAAGTCGTCGCGGAGGGCATAGAGGAGCCCGAGCAGGCCGAGACCCTGCGGGCGCTCGGCTGCGACCTCGGGCAGGGATTCCTGTTCGCGCGGCCCATGACCGCTGAGGACTCGCTGGCCTACGTGGCGGAGCATCCGCACCGGAGCGCCGCGCATGCAGCACAGTCATGAGGCGTTGGACCGGCCCGGCGGCATCGCCCGCCGGGGCGCGCTCGCGCCGCTGCGCGACCGCGACGTCCGCCTCCTGTGGGCGGGAATGTGCGTGTCGCTGCTCGGCGACGGCGCCTTCCTCGTCGCGCTGGCGTGGCAGGTCTACCAGCTGAGCGACGTGCCGACCGCGATGGGGGCGGTCGGGCTGGCGATGACGGTGCCGACGGTCGTGTTCCTGCTCGTCGGCGGCGTGATCAGCGACCGGGTCAGCCGCCGCCGGCTGATGCTCGTGGCCGACCTCGGCCGGATGGCCGTCGTTGCGGTGCTCGCCGTGTTGTCGCTGACCGGGGCGCTCGAGATCTGGCACGTCGCGCTGCTCGTCGCCGCCTACGGGACCGGGCAGGCGTTCTTCGCACCGGCGTTCGACGCGATCGTCCCGGACCTCGTGCCGCCGGAGCTGCTGGCGCAGGCCAACGCGCTCGACCAGCTCGTGCGCCCGATCGCCCTGCGCATGGCCGGACCCGCACTCGGCGGCGTGCTCGTCGGCGCCGCGGGCGCCGGTGCGGGCTTCGCGCTCGACGCGATCACCTTTGCGCTGTCGGCCGCCGCGCTCCTGGCGATGCGGCCGGTCGCGGCGCCGGTGCGCGGGGATGGCGCGCCCTCCGTGCTCGGCGACCTGCGCGAGGGCTGGCGATTCGTCCGTGAGCGGCGCTGGCTGTGGGTGACGTTCGCCGGGGCCGCGGTGGCCTATCTGCTCTTCATGGGCCCGGTCGAGGTGCTCGTCCCGTACATCGTCAAGCACGACCTGCGGGCGGGCGCCGGCGACCTCGGCCTGGTGTTCGGCGCCGGCGGGCTCGCCTCGGTCGTGACCGCGCTCGCGTTCGGCCGCCTCGGGTTGCCTCGCCGCACGATGACGGTCATCTACGGCTGCTGGACGGTCGCCACGCTCGCGGTCGCAGGCTACGGGCTGGGCACCACCGTCTGGCAGCTCATGCTCGCCAGCGCGGCGTTCAATGCGCTCGAGACGGCCGGGACGATCGTCTGGGTCAGCGCCAAGCAGCGGCACGTCCCGACGGCGATGCTCGGCCGCGTGTCGAGTCTGGACTGGCTGATCTCGATCGGGCTGCTGCCGCTCTCGTTCGCGCTGACCGGCCCCGCGGCCGCGCTGTTCGGGGCGCAGGGCACGCTCGTGCTCGCCGGCGTCGCGGGGGCCGTCGTCACGCTCGCCGGCCTGCTCGTGCCGGGAGTGCGGTCGCTCGCCGGCCCGGCGCCGACGGCTTACGAGCCCGACGACAGCCGCTGGGCGAGCTTGGCGCCCAGCTCGCGGTAGTCGCCGAGCCCGAGCTCGGCCTGGAACAGGTACGGCAGGCTGACGACCGGGGCCCGCGCGCCGCGGCGCAGGCGGCGCAGGTGCACGCGCTGGGCATGCGCGCGGTCGGCGGCCGACAGCGCGGCGCGGACCGCCGCGGTGCGGCCGGGCGCGCGGCCGTCGAGCGCGGCCAGTTCGCGCAGCCGCGCCGCCTCGTCGACCGAGAAGCGCTCCGGGTACAGGCCGTTGACCACGATCGCGTCGAGCGTCACGCCGACCTCGTCCGCCAGCCGGTCCTCGAGCTCGAGCGTCTCGTTGACCGGCATCTCCTCCGGTAGGGCGACGGCGACGTAGCCGGTGCGGGTGCGGTCGCGCAGCATGTCGCGCACCTTGTAGGCCTGGCGCTGGATCGGCCCGACGCGGGCGATGTCGCCGAACGTCCCGGGCGTCCGCAGCATCGCCAGGCCGTGACCGGAGGCGGGCGCGTCGACGACCACCGTGTCGTAGGTCCGGTTGCTCTTGGTCCAGCGGTTGCCCTGCGCGATCTCCCACACCTTGGAGATCGTGATCAGCTCCTTGGCGCCGGGCGCGGCGGCGACGAAATACTGGAACGCCTGCGAGCGCGTGAGCACCTTCAGCGCGGCGCCGCCGACCTGGCGGCCGAGCCACTCCTCGAGCGCGTGCTGGGGATCGATCGAGATCGCGTACAGGTCGTCGGCGAGCCGGACCTCGCGGTCGTGGCCGACGGTCTCGAACAGCCGCGACATGTGCTGCTGCTCGGCCAGCTCGCAGACGATCGCGCGCCGGCCGTGCGCGGCCGCCGCCATCGCCAGCGCGGCCGCCACCGTCGTCTTGCCGACACCGCCCTTGCCGGTGACGTAGATGAGGTGACGATCGAGGAGCGGGGACGGGGCCATGTGAACCTAGGATGACGCTACCCGTGGATCCGGCACTGCGCGCCTGTTACGAAGCCTGCCGCCGCATGCAGCGGCGGCACGACCCGACCTACTACTGGGCGACCCGCCGGCTGCCGGCCGAGCTGCGGCCGGCGACCCACGCCCTGTACGGCTACGTCCGCACCGCGGATGAGCTCGTCGACGGCCCGGACCGGCCGGCCGAGCCGGCCGCCCGCCGTGCCGCCCTGGACGCCTGGGAGGCCGAGCTCGACGAGCCGCGCCACCCGATCGCGCTCGCGCTCGCGGACGCCGGCGAGCGCCACCGGCTCCCGCTCGGCGAGCTGCCTCCGTACATGGGCTCGATGCGGATCGACTGCGACCGCGTGCGCATCGGCTCGTGGGATGAGCTCGACGCCTACTCGGACGGCTCGGCCGGCACCGTCGGCCGGATCATGGCGGTGCTGCTCGGCGTCCCGGAGCGCCGTCGCGCCGACTTCGGGCGCCTGGGCCAGGCGTTCCAGCTCACGAACTTCCTGCGCGACGTCCGCGAGGACCGCGCGCTGGATCGCGTGTACCTCCCGGCATCCGATCTCGACGACCGCGGCGCGGTCCGGGCGGCTGCCGCCGAGGGCGTGCGGCGCGCCCGCGCGCTGTTCGGCGCCGCCGAGCCCGCGGTCGCCGAAGCGCCGTCCTCGGTCCGGCCCGGCGTGCGGGTCGCCTGTGCGGTCTACGGCCAGGTGCTCGACCGCATCGAGGCGGCCGACTTCGACGTGCTCGGGGGGCGCACCTCGGCGCCGCCGTGGTCGGTGGCCCATGCGGCCCTACGTGCGCTCGTCCGCTGAGAGCTCGAGCCGCTCCTGCTCGGCGACGGCGCTCGCATGGGCGCGCTCGCCCTCGTTGCCGCGCCGGCGCTCGTCGATCTCGGCGATCCGGCTGCGGCGCCCGTAGACGACGAGGGTGTCCCCGGCGCCGAGCACGTCGTCGCCGTGCGGCGCACCCTCGTACCCGCCGTCGGCTCGCTCGATCCCGAGCACGACCACGCCCTCGTCGCGCAGGCCGAGCTCGCCGAGCGTGCCGCAGGTCAGCCAGTCGTTCGGCTCGACCCGGAGCTCGTCGACGTTCCAGCCGCCGCGGATGTGCAGCAGGCCCGCGAAGTCGCGCGTCTCGACGTCGGTGAAGCGCTGCAGCATGCGCTCCATCGCCGCCGTCATCGCGCGCTCGACCCAGCGGCTGCGCGCGATCAGCGCGAGCACGAGCAGGCCGCCCATGATGGTCGCCAGGCGTCCCAGCGTCGGACCACCGCCGCCGAAGGAGATGACCAGCGAGCCGACGACGGAGACGATGCCGGCGTTGCCGCTCCACATCAGCCACATGGCGATGCGGCGGCGGACGGGATGGCCGACGATCGACTCGGCCTCCGCGGTCGTGAAGCCGACGCCCAGGAACGCCGAGCGCGCCTGGAAGCGCGCCGACTCGCGGGCCATGCCGGTGAGGACGAGCGCCGACGTCGCCACGCGGATGATCACGAAGCTCAGGAACAGGACGACGATGACGGTGAGGGCGGCGCCCATCGCGCCAGGGCCTTCCCGCTGGGGTCGCGCCCCAAGCCGCTAGGGAATGATCACGAGCTTCGCGCGCGGCGAGCCGGCCTGGCGCTCCCAGGCGGCGGGGGCATCGTCGAGCGGGAAGGTCTCGACGTCCGCGACCAGCTCGCCGGCGGCGGCGTGCTTCCACATCGCGTGCAGCGCGTCGGCCTGCTGCTGCGGCGTCGACATGAAGTTCGTGTAGCCGAGGATCGAGAGCTCCTTGAAGCGCAGGTTCACCGACGTGAACGTCGCCTCGGCGCCCGCGGACTGCCCGAGATGGACGAGCCGGCCGCGCTCGGCCAGCGCCTCCAGCGCCGCGGAGGCGGGCGCGCCCCACAGCGGGTCGATCACGAGGTCGATCGGCCCGCCGGCCGCGTCGAGGAACGCCTGCGTGAGGTCCTCGCCTTCGAGCTTGACCGTCGCGTCGGCCCCGCGCTCGCGCGCCCGGGCGAGGCCCTCGTCGGAGCGCGCCGCCGCGGTCACGTGCGCGGCGCCCAGCAGCTTGGCGGCCTGCACGGCGATGGTGCCGACGATGCCGGAGGCGCCCAGCACCAGCACGCGCTCCCCGGGCTGCAGCCGGCCGCGGCGGGTGAGCGCGCCCCAGGCCGCGGTGCCGGAGATCCCGAACGCGAGCGCCTGCGCGTCGCCGACCGTGTCGGGGACGTCGACCAGCGCCGCCTCCTCGGTCAGGTCGCGTTCGGCGATCGAGCCCCACGGCCGGATGCTGCGCGCGAAGTAGACCCGGCGCCCGTCGGCCGTGCGACCGACGCCCTCCGAGCCGACGACGCTGGGCACGGGCGGCGCCCGGTCCGGCAGCGCCCCCGAGGAAACGCGCAGGTCGAACGGGTTCAGCCCGCCGGCGAGCATGTCGAGGACGACCTGGCCCTCGGCCGCCTCGGGCTCGCGGAAGTCGGCGACCACCGGCGTCGCCCCCAGCTCGGTCAGCACCGCAGCACGCATGCGACCCAGGCTAGGAACCGGGGCGCGGGCGTCGAACCCAGCCCGGGTGAGACGCTCAGCGATCGCCCTTGCCACCGCCGCACTGCTCGCGGCCGCCGCCCCCGCCGACGCCGCCGTCCTCCACGTCGGCTCCCACGGGAAGGCGGTGCGGACGCTGCAGCAGCGCCTCGGCGTGGCCGCCGACGGCGTCTTCGGCACGCGCACCGCCCGCGCGGTCCGCCGCTTCCAGCGCGCCCACGGCCTGCCGGTGACCGGGACGGTCGACGCCGCCACCCGAACCGCGCTCGGGCTCGACACGCCGGTCACCTGGTCGGGCACCGGCGGCGTGACCGCCGAGCAGCCGGCCGCGACCCCGCCCGCGCCGCCGGCGACCGTCGCCTCGATGGTCGCCGCCGCGCGCTCGCGCATCGGCAGCCCGTACGAGGCCGGCGCGACCGGGCCGGACAGCTTCGACTGCTCCGGCCTGATGGTGTGGGCGGCAAGCGCAGTCGGGGTCACGCTCCCGCGCTCGAGCTTCGCCCAGTACGACGCGGGCACCGCGATCGCGCGCGCGGACGTGCAGGCCGGCGACCTCGTCTTCTTCGACACGGCCGGTCCCGGCCCGTCCGACGTCGGCGTCGCCTCTGGGCCGGCGACGGTCATCTCCGCGACCACCCACGGCGTGCGCGAGCACGACCTCGGCGGCGCCTACTGGGGCGCGCACTTCGTCGGGGCGCGGCGGCTCGGCTGATAGACCTCCGGCGATGGCCCGCCTCGCCGCCATCGTCCTCGCCGCGCTGCTGATCGTTGCCGCGCCGGCCCAGGCGTCCCGCTGGACCGCCTGGGAGCGCGTGCTTCGCGACCACAAGGTCACCCGCACCAGCCACCGGATCGCCGTGAAGCCCGGCCGCGTCGGCGCGCGGACGGTCAGCGTGCGGATCACCGCGAACGCCGCTGATGCCGATGCGGTGATCTTTCCGGATCCGCTGTACGGCGCCACCGCCTGGCGCTGGACCGGCGCGCGCTGGAGCCGGATCGACTCCGCCGAGGCTCGCCCGGCGGTCGTGCAGGAGCTCGCACCGGGCGACAGCGCGCGCGTGCGGCTGCCGCTGAAGCGGCGCGCGGCCCGCATCCGGGTGCTCGTCCCGGTCACGGAGGACCGCTCCGGGGCGTGGGTCGACGTCGTGCGGTGAGTAGCCTCATCGCCCCCATGGACGACGCGATCCGCTTCGACGACCGCGGCCTCGCGCCGTGCGTCGTGCAGGACTGGACCACAGGCGAGGTGCTGACGCTCGCCTACACGAACGCGGAGGCCCTGGCGCGGACGCGCGAGACCGGGGAACTGCACCTGTGGAGCCGGTCGCGCGACGAGCTGTGGCACAAGGGCGCGACGTCCGGCAACGTCCAGAAGGTGCGCGCCCTGCGGGTGGACTGCGACGCCGACGCGGTGCTCGCGCTGGTCGAGCCGGCCGGGCCCGCCTGCCACACCGGCGAGCGCACCTGCTTCCACTCGGGGGACCTGGAGCCGCCGGCGCCGCACGAGGCACTGCCGGTCCTCGAGCGCACGATCGCCGACCGCCGCGCGGCCGGCGACACCGCGGGCTCCTACACCGCCCAGCTGCTGGCCGATCCCGGCTTCGCCGGCGACAAGGTGCAGGAGGAGGCCGAGGAGGTCGCCCGGGCGGCGCGCGAGGAGCCCGACGAGCGGGTGGCCGAGGAGGCCGCCGACGTGCTGTACCACCTCGAGGTGCTGCTGGCCACGCGCGGGCTCGCGCTCGCCGATGCCGCGGAGGTCCTCAATGGCCGTCGCCTCTGACATAGCGAATCTGACCGGGGTCATCATCCCGACGCTCGACGAGGGCCGGATCCTGGCCGGCAACGGACAGGGCCACCGGCTGATCCCGATTACGCAGACGGTGATCGAGGACACCGAGACGCCGGTGTCCGCGTTCCTCAAGCTGCGCGGCGCCGGCCCGGCGTTCCTGCTCGAGTCCGCCGAGCAGGGCCAGAAGGTCGGCCGCTGGAGCTTCATCGGCTACAAGCCGCGCTCCGTGCTGCGCTGGTCGCTGGGGGACGGCGGCGATCCCTACCGGCTCGCCGCCGCCGCCGTGGCCGAGCACCGCCAGGCCGTCCGGCCCGACCTGCCGCCGTTCGCGGGCGGTGCCGTCGGGTTCTTCGGCTACGACTGCGTGCGCGCGGTCGAGGATCTGCCCGGGCCGGGGCCGGACCCGGTCGGCCTGCCCGACATGGCGCTCATGCTCTCCGACGTCATCGTCGCGTTCGACCACCTCAAGCACACGACGACGGTGCTGGCCAACGTCGACACCCGCGAGGACATCGAGACCGGCTACGCGTCCGCGGTCGCCGCCGTCCGCGAGGTCCGCGAGCGGCTGGCCGGCCCGCTGCCGCGGGTCGGCGCCCCGATCGCCGATCGTCCCGAGCCGGCCTGGCAGTCCAACATGGCGCGCGAGACGTTCGAGGGCATCGTCGCCCGGATCATCGAGTACGTCCACGCTGGCGACGCCTTCCAGGTCGTCCCCTCCCAGCGCTGGAGCGCCGAGATCGGGCTCGAGCCGTTCTCGATCTACCGCGGCCTCCGCGCGGTCAACCCGTCGCCGTACATGTACTACCTGGACTTCGAGGACTTCCAGATCGTCGGGGCGTCCCCGGAGCCGCTCGTTACGGTGACCGGCGACCGCGTGACCACGCGCCCGATCGCCGGCACCCGCCAGCGCGGGGCGACGCTCGCCGACGACCAGCGGATCGGCGAGGAGCTGCTCGCCGACGAGAAGGAGCGCGCCGAGCACGTGATGCTGGTCGACCTCGGCCGCAACGACCTCGGCCGCGTGTGCGAGTACGGGACCGTCGAGGTCGAGACGTTCATGGCCGTCGAGACCTACTCGCACGTGATCCACATCGTCTCCAGCGTGGCGGGCCGGCTGCGCCCGGAGATCGGCGCCGTCGAGGCGCTGCGGTCCGTGCTGCCGGCGGGCACGCTGTCGGGCGCGCCGAAGGTCCGGGCGATGCAGATCATCGAGGAGCTCGAGCCGGTGAAGCGCGGTGCGTACGGCGGCGCGGTCGGCTACCTGAGCTACACGGGCGACCTCGACACCTGCATCTGCATCCGCACCGTCGTCTGCAAGGACGGCGTCGCGCACATCCAGGCCGGCGGCGGCACGGTCGCCGACGCCAAGCCCGCCTACGAGTACGAGGAGTCGCGCGCGAAGGCCCGCGGGGTGGTGCGGGCGATCGAGCTGGCGGTGAGGCAGCCGGAATGGCGCTGAAGGCCCTGATAATCGACAACTACGACTCGTTCACCTACAACCTCGTCCAGTACCTGGGCGAGCTGGGATGCGAGCTCGAGACGGTGCGCAACGACGCGGCGTCGGTGGACGAGCTGCTGAAGAAGCGACCGGACGTCGTCGTCGTGTCACCCGGCCCGTGCACGCCGCACGAGGCCGGCATCTCGGTCGAGGTCACCCGCCGCTTCCCGGAGGCCGGCATCCCGACGCTCGGCGTCTGCCTCGGGCACCAGTCGATGGCGGAGGCGTTCGGCGGCAAGGTCATCCGCCACCTCCCCGTGCACGGCAAGACGACCGAGATCGGCCACGACGGCGGCGGCCTGTTCGAGGGCCTGCCCGACCCGCTGACCGTTGGGCGCTACCACTCGCTCGTGGTCGAGCAGGAGTCGCTGCCCGACGCGCTGGTGGCGACCGCGCACGGCGGCGGCGTGCTGATGGCCATGCGGCACCGCGAGCTGCCCGCGTACGGCGTCCAGTTCCACCCCGAGTCCGTCCTCACGCCGGACGGCAAGCAGCTCCTGCGCAACTTCCTGGCGCGCCGCTAGGCTTCGGCCAGTCCGCCTGTGCCGAACCCCGTCCTCACCGCGGCCATCGACGCGCTGGCCTCCGGACACGACCTGCCGGCCGACCAGACCGCGGGCGTGCTGGCCGAGATCATGAACGGCAACGCCTCCGAGGTGGAGACCGCGGCGGTGCTCGTCGGGCTGCGAACCAAGGGGGAGACGGTCGACGAGATCGTCGGCCTCGCACGCACCATGCGCGCGTTCGCGACGCCCGTGCGGGTCGGGCGCGACGACCTGATCGACACGGCCGGGACGGGCGGCGGGCGTCAGACCTTCAACGTGTCCACGACTGCGGCGCTGATCGCCGCCGGCGCGGGCTGCGCGGTCGCCAAGCACGGCAACCGCTCGGCCACCAGCCAGTCCGGGTCCGCCGACGTGCTGGAGGCCCTGGGCGTGCGGATCGACCTCGGCCCGGAGGACGTGCGCCGCTGCATCGAGGGCGTCGGCTTCGGCTTCATGTTCGCCCCGGCGCACCACCGGGCGACGCGCCACGTCGTCGCGGTCCGCAAGGAGCTCGCGGTGCGGACGATCTTCAACTTCCTCGGTCCGCTGACCAACCCGGCGGGCGCCGCCCGGCAGGTCATCGGGGTGTCCGACCCGCGCTTCCTGGAGACGATCGCGGGCGCCGTCGCCAAGCTGGGGGCGGTCAAGGCCATGGTCGTCGCCAGCGAGGACGGCCTGGACGAGCTCAGCGTGTCCGGCGCGACCACGGTCGTCGAGGTCGATCGCGGCGCGCTGCGCAGCTACACGGTGACGCCGGAGGCGGTGGGCCTGGAGCGCTCGGCGTTCGAGGCGGTCCAGGGCGGCCCGCCCGCCGCCAACGCGGACACCGCGCGGCGCGTGTTCGCCGGCGAGACCGGTCCGCGGCGCGACCTGGCGGCGCTGAACGCCGGCGCCGCGATCTACGTCGCCGGCCGGGCGGACACGCTCGAGGCCGGCGTGCGGGCGGCCGAGGCCGCGCTCGACGACGGCCGCGCCGCGCGTGCGCTGGACCGGCTCGTCGCGCTGACGCAGGAACTGACCCGCTCGACCCCCGACGGAGTGCCCGCGTGAACATCCTCGAAGAGATCGTCGAGCGCACCAGCCAGGAGCTCGAGCGCCGCCGTCGCGACCATCCGCTGCGGGAGTTCGAGGCCGCGCTCGGCGCCCGCACCGAGGGCCGCCCGTTCGCCGAGGCGCTGACGCGTCCGGGGATCGCCGTGATCGCCGAGCACAAGCGCCGCTCGCCATCCGCCGGCCCGATCCGCGACGGCCTGTCGCTCGAGGAGGTCGTCACCGCCTACGAGCGCGGCGGCGCCGCCGCGCTGTCGATCCTGACCGAGCCGAACTGGTTCGGCGGCTCCGTCGCCGACCTCGTCGCCGGCCGCGCCGCGACCGACCTGCCGGTGCTGCGCAAGGACTTCATCATCGATCCGTACCAGGTCTACGAGGCCGCGGCCGCCGGCGCCGACGCGATCCTGCTGATCGTCGCCGCGCTGCACCCCGACGACCTCGCCGTCCTGCACCGCGAGGCGCGCGGCCTGGACCTCGACGTGCTGGTCGAGATCCACGACGAGGAGGAGCTCGACGTCGCGCTCGAGGTCGACGCCGACCTGCTCGGCATCAACAACCGCGACCTGACCGACTTCTCCGTCGACCTGCAGCGCACCTACGACCTGCTGGCGGACGTGCCCGCCGGCAAGATGGTCGTCTCGGAGTCGGGGATCGCGTCGCGCGAGCAGCTCGAGGAGCTCGAGCGCGTCGGGGTCGACGCCGTGCTGGTGGGGACGACGCTGATGGCCGCGTCCGACGTGGAGGCCGCGTGCCGCGACCTCGTCGGCGCGACCTCCGAGCGCGACCCGCACGACGCTTAAGCCTGCGTTCAACCGCGCCGACCACTCTCCCAGCGTGAAGAAGCTGGTCGCCACCCCGCTGGTCTCCGCCCTGCTCGGCGGGGGCGTCGTCGCGGCCGCGCTGCTCGGCACCGGGATGGTGGGCCGCGGCACCACGACGACGATCTACGAGCAGAGCCCGCTGGCGTCGCCGGGCAGCGTGGTGCGCGCCGCGGGCGACGCCACCGCGCTGACCGCTCGTGACATCTACAAGCGCGACGCCCCGGGCGTCGCCTTCATCCGCTCCGAGGTCCTGTCGGCTTCGGGCTCGCCGTTCGACGTCTACGGCAGCGCCGCGGGCACGTCGGAGGCGACGGGCTCGGGCTTCGTGCTCGATCAGGACGGCCACGTGCTGACCAACGCTCACGTGGTCGACCACGCGACGGCGGTCATGGTCACGTTCGGCAAGCGCTCCCGGCCGGCGATGATCGTCGGCAAGGACGAGTCGACCGATC
>JAXDHL010000439.1:0-15186 GCA_034664525.1 Solirubrobacteraceae bacterium | reverse complement strand
GCCGGGCGCGAGCTGGCGGCCCGCCAGGACGAGCACCGGCGCGCGGCGGCCGCGCTGGAGGCCTGGGCGGCGCGCCGCCCCCGGCGCGACGAGGCCGCTGCCGAGCTCGCGGACGCGCGCCGCGCGGCCCCCGGCGGCGCGCTGGCCGCCGCGCTCGCCGATCGCAGCGCGGGCGCCGCCGACGCCGAGCGCGCCGCCGCCGCGGCGGTCGCCGCCGCCCGGGCGGCGGGGGTCGACCCGCAGTCCGACGGCCAGCTGCGGCTCGGCGGCGGCTCGGACGTCGCGGACGCCCTGCGCGGCGAGCGCGACCGCCTGCGCGGGATCGCCGGCGCGGTCGAGGTGATGGTGGCGCGGGAGCGGGCGCTGGAGGCCGAGGAGCGCGCGCTCGACGACTTGCAGAGGCGCCGCGACCGCCACGCCCGCGACGCCGAGGACCGGCGCGGCGAGGTCGAGGCGGCCGCCGCCGCGCGGCCCGCGGCCGAGGCCGCCGTCGAGGCCGCGCGCGAGGCGGCCGCCCGCCTGCCCGGGCTCGAGGACGCCGCCGCCCGCACGGCGGCCGCCGCCCGCGCCGGCGCCGCCCGGGACGCGCTGGTCGCCGAGGTCGAGCGCGGCGCCGCCGCGCACACGGCAGCACGCGAGGACGCGGTCGC
This sequence comes from Solirubrobacteraceae bacterium, assembly GCA_034664525.1. GTDB lineage: Bacteria > Actinomycetota > Thermoleophilia > Solirubrobacterales > Solirubrobacteraceae > DATLGB01. The sequence continues at coordinate 14,536 of JAXDHL010000439.1, read as the reverse complement.
GGCGGCCGAGGCGCACGCCGTGCTCCTGCGCGAGCGACTGGACGGCATCGCCGCCGAGCTGGCGGGCCGCCTGGCGGACGGCGAGGCCTGCGCCGTCTGCGGCTCGGTCGAGCACCCGGCGCCCGCCGCGGCGCCCGAGCGCGGGATCGTCACCGAGGCGCAGGTGCAGGCCGCGCGCGCGGCCGTCGATCAGCGCGCCACCACCCGCGACCGCGCCGCCGAGGCGCTCAACGAGGCGCGGTCCCGGCTCGCCGCCGAGCAGGCGATCGCCGGCACGGCGCCGGTCGGCGACCTGCGCGCCGCCGCGGAGGCCGCCGCCGCCGCGCTGACGGCCGCCCGCACCCGGGCCGCCGGCCGGGCCGCCGCCGAGCGCGCGCTGCGCGACCTCGTCGCCGCCCATGAGCAGGCCACGTCGCGCCTGCGCGCCGCCGAGGACGCCGCGCGCGAGGCGACGGTCAAGCTCACCGAGCGCTCCGACGCCCTGACCCGCGAGCGCGAGGAGCTCGAGGCCGCCCGCGACGGCGCCCCCTCCGTCGCCGCCCGGCTCGAGCGGCTGTGCCGCGCCGCCGATGCGGCCGACGGCGCCGCCGACGCGCTGGACGCCGCCGCCCGCCTCGTGGCCGAGGCCGACCAGGCCCGCGCCCGTGCGACCACGGCGGCACGCCAGGCGGGCTTCGCCACCGTCGATGCGCTGCGCGCCGCGCTGCGCGACGACGCCCGCAGCAGCGAGCTCGAGCAGCTCGTCCGCGGCTGGGACGAGGGCCTGGCCGAGCGCCGCGCGGCGCTGGCCCGCGAGGATCTCCGCACGGCCGTCGCCACCCCCGCGCCGGATCTCCCCGGGCTCGAGGCCGCCGCGCGCGAGGCCGCCGGCCTGGCCGAGCGCACCCACGGCGAGCTCGTGCTCGCCCAGCGCCGCCGCCAGGCGCTGACCGCGCTGCGCGAGCGGCTCGCCGAGGCGCTGGCCGTCGCCGGCCCCGCGCGCGAGCGCTACGCCACCGCCCGCGAGGTCGCCGACCTGGCCGCCGGTGTCTCCGCGTCCAACCGGCTGCGGATGCGGCTGTCGGCCTACGTGCTGGCCGCGCGGCTGGAGGAGGTCGCCGCCGCCGCGACGGTCCGGCTCGCCCAGATGTCCGGCGGCCGCTACGCGCTCGAGCACACCGACGACGGCGCCAAGGGGCGCAGCCGTGGCGGCCTGGACCTGCGCGTGGTCGACGCCTGGACCGGGCGCGACCGCATGCCCGCCTCACTGTCGGGCGGCGAGACCTTCCTCGCCTCGCTCGCGCTGGCGCTCGGCCTCGCCGATGTCGTGACCGCCGAGGCCGGCGGCGCCCGCCTCGAGACCCTGTTCGTCGACGAGGGCTTCGGCTCACTCGACGACGAAGGCACGCTCGACGAGGTCCTCGAGGTCCTCGACGGCCTGCGCGACGGCGGCCGCGCGGTCGGGATCGTCTCGCACGTCGCCGAGATGCGCCAGCGCATCCCGATGCAGTTGCGGATCGAGAAGGGGCGCACCGGCTCGCGCGTCCTGCACCACACGGCGGTCGCCTGATGGAGCTCCCGCCGCACCAGCCCGAGCTGCCGATGCCGCCGCCGATGCCGGTCGAGGCGCGCCGGATCCTCACGGGCCATTCGCGCCCGCACCGCGTCCTGCGCGGCCGGCTGATGTTCCTGCTCGGCTCGACACTCGTTCTGGACGTGATCGGCACCGTGCTCATGTACCTGCTCGAGCACGACGTGCGGGGCTCCGGCTTCACCACGATCGGGGGCGCCGCGTTCTGGGTCTCCGCTCAGCTCACCACGGTCTCCTCGCAGATGCCGAACCCGCTCACCGGCGCTGGTCAGGTCGTCGACCTCGTACTCGAGGTGTGGGCGATCTCGGTCGTCGCGACGCTCGCCGCGTCGCTGGCCGCGTTCTTCCGCGAGCGCCATTTCGACGAGTTGGTGCGTCACCACGAGCGGCACGAGGAGGGCGGCACGTAGCCCGCCCGCGTGCGTCAGCCGGCGCTGACGGCCTTCGCGGCGCGGCGCGCGGGATCGATCCGCACGACGTCCCACGCCAGCCCGACCCGCTCCAGCCCGTAGATCACGAACTTGGACGGGTCGAACTGCCCCGGCTCGATGCCGTGCGCGGCCGACGTCGGGAACGCGTGGTGGTTGTTGTGCCAGGCCTCGCCGAACGACAGCGGGACGAGCCAGCGGAGGTTGCGCGAGTGGTCCCCGGTGTCGAACTCGCGGGTGCCGAAGAAGTGGCACAGCGAGTTGATCGAGAACGTGATGTGGTGCAGGACGAAGATCCGCACGGCGCCGCCCCACAGCAGTCCGGTGAGCCCGCCCGCGACGGTGCCGGTCAGGGCAACGCCGAGGCCGAACGACAGCGCGAGGCCGGCCACGACCCACAGCACGAACGTGCGGTCGATCCAGCGGACCGCGCGGTCGGCGAGCAGGTCGGGCGCGTAGCGGTCCTCGTGCGCCGGCTCATCGCTGAACAGGACCCAGCCGAGGTGCGCGTGGAACAGGCCGCGCAGCGCTCCGCGCCAGCCGGAGCCGTGCCCGACGTGCGGGCTGTGGGGGTCGCCCTCCTCGTCGGCGAACGCGTGGTGGCGGCGGTGGTAGGCGACCCATTCGACCACCGGCCCCTCGACCGCCATCGAGCCGAGGATCGCGAACAGGACCCGCATTGGCCCGGTCGTCTTGAAGCTGCGATGCGTGAACAGCCGGTGGAAGCCGACGGTGATCCCGAAGCCGCCGAGCGCGAGCATGATCGCGAACACCACCACGTCCTGCCAGTGCAGCACGTCGCCCCAGAGCTGCCAGGCCACGCCGACCAGGCCGAGCGCCGGCAGCACCGTTGCCGCGCCGTTGGCGAACTGGTCCAGGCGCTTGCCGGGACGGGCCAGCTTGGTCTTGGTCTCGGTCAGGGTCATCGGCCCCCCACTCTGTCATTTCCGCTTGAGCACAACCTGAGCGCAGGGCTGCCCGGTTCCCGCATCGACCACCGGCTTGCCGTTCGTGTCCTTGAGCTGCACGGTCAGTCGTTTGGCGGTGACCTCCACCTGCCCGTAGCTGAACACGTCCGGCGCGGCGCACGTCATCCCGACGCCGTCCGGCGGCGGTGGCTTGAAGAACGCCTTGGTGATCAGGTCGCCCGCCCCCGGCTTTCCGGTCGCGCCGTCGATCTCCTTCGAGAACGACTTCGTCGCCACCGGCCCGGTGGTGATGTCGGTGATCCCGCTGTTCACCGGGCCACCGGCGCCGAACGTGTCCAGCCGCGCGTCGTTGACGAAGTTGGCGTGCACGTCGGTCGTGAGGAAGACCGTGTTCTTCACGTGGTCGCGTAGGAACGTGAGCAGCTTGGTGCGCTCCGCCGCGTAGCCCTCCCAGCGGTCGTACGGCAGCGCGTAGAACTGCTGGATCGGGACCTCGTTCATGATCACCTTCCAGGTCGCCTTCGACGCGCGTACCGCCTTGGTGAAGCGCGCGTACTGGCGCGCCCCGAGCATCGTGCGGCTCGGATCGTTGATCGCGTTCAGGCACGCCTGCGAGACCGGCGCGGAGAACGAGGGCACGAGGGCGGCGAACAGCGCGCGCTTGTCCGCCGGCGCGGTCGGCGCGAGGTCCGGCTGGCCGGTCTGCGGGTTGTCGCAGACGTGGTTGGCGGACGCCTTCCCGCTGCGGAACGAGCGCTCGTCGAGGAAGAACACTTCGAGGTTGCGGCCCCACCGGAACGAGCGGTACAGGCCGTCCTTGGACGTGTAGCCGACCGGCGCGTAGTCGCGGAACGCCGCCACGCCGGTCTTGTACAGCGTGGCCCCGTTCTCGGCCTGGGTGAAGTCGTTGATGAACTCGTGGTCGTCCCACTGCGAGTACAGCCCGGCCGACGCGCGCAGGCGCTGCAGCGGCGTCTGGGCGAGGTTCTGGCGGTACTTCGCCCACTTGTCGGCGAGCGTGAGGGCCGGCGGCGTGGCGGGCACGAACTGGCCGTCGGTGTTCGTCGTGCCGACCTCGGTGTCGGAGTAGATCGTGTCCCCGAGGTTGACGTTGAACGCGTTGTGCTCCTTGGCCATCCGCGTATAGATCCCGAACGTGTTCCAGAACGGCGGGCCGCCCGGCTGCAGCGGCTGGGCGTCGGCGTCGCCGGACCAGGCGAAGCGGACCGACTTCGCCGCCGATGACCTCGGCGCCGTGTGGAACTGGCCGACGGCGGAGCGCCGCGACCCCTGGCGGAAGCTGTAGTAGTAGGTCGTGTCGGGACGCAGATGGCGCAGCGTGGCGCTGACCGTGCGGTCGTGCGACGCGGTCGCCTTGACGCTTGCGGCAGACGCCTGCACGGATTTCTTGCGCCCCAGCGTCACCGTGACCTTCCCGGTCTTGGCGGCGCGCGTCCAGACCTTCGCCGAGGTCGCGCCCAGTTCGCCCGCGGCCACGCCCGAGACGAAGCCGACAGCGTGAGCGGCCGGGGCGGCGCCGAGCGCGCAGAGCGCGACGACGGCGCCCGCGAGGCAGCGGCAGGTCAGCGCCGACACCTAGACCTTCACCGACGAGACGAACCCGCGGACGTCGGCCGCCGGCTCGGCGTACGCGTCGCCGAGCGCCGCCTCCATCGCCTCCATGTAGTCCTCCGCCCAGTCAGGGAACGGGTAGTCGATCGCGCGCAGGAACTCGAGCGTCGCGGCCAACCGGATGTCGGCGATCGACGGTTGGTCGCCGCCGATGAACGGGCTGTCGCGGAGGAAGAACGCGCGGTAGGCCTCGAGCGGCTCCGCGAGCGCCGCCTCGGCGTCCTGCTGCGCGCGCTCCTTGAGGGAGGCGTCGGCGTCCGAGGTCGCCACCTCGCCCGGGTACTGCGGGAAGCCGAGCACCGGGTACGTGGCCCGCGCCACCAGCGGATACAGCGTGCCGACCAGGTAGAACATCGCGCTGTCGACCATCGCCCGGCGGCCGGCGTCGGTCGGGTAGAACTGGTGCAGCCCGTGCCGGTTGCACAGGTACTGCATGATCGCGCAGCTCTCCCACAGCGATCCGCGCGGCAGGCCGTCCTCCTCCAGCAGCGGCGTCAGGTGCGCGGGGTCCTTGGCGAGGAACTCGGGGGTCGTCGTGGCGCCCCACACGTCGACCTCCTGGAAGTCCAGGCCGGCGGCCCGCACGAAGATCCGGGCGGTGAGGTTGTTCACGCTCGGCTTGAGGATGTTCAGGGTGTTGGCGGCCATGGGAGCCTCGCTCTCAGGTGGGACGGACAGGGCGACGGTACGGATCCTTCGGGGCGCGATCGTCCGACAGCGATTCGCGTGAGCGCTCGGTCAGCGCCTCGATGGCGTCGGCCAGGTGGATCGTCGCGATCGCGTAGTCGCCGCGCTCGACGCGCAGCTTGTGCGCCTCCAGCAGCACCTCCGCATGGGTGAAGCCGTGCGGCGGGTCGAAGCGGTAGGACGCGAGCTCGATCAGCAGGCCGAGCGGATCCTCGAAGTAGATCGAGTCCATGAAGCCGCGGTCCTTGATGCCGCTGTGGCGGATCCTGCGCTCGTCGAGGCGCTCGACCGTCTGGGCGAAGGTCGCCGCGGAGACCGCGAACGCGAGGTGGTGCACGGCGCCCGCGTCGGTCGACGTGCGCTCGGCGTCCGGCTCGCGCTCGTCGTTGGTGAAGATCGTGATCAGGCGGCCGTCACCGGGATCGAAGTAGAGGTGGCTCTCCGACGGCCGGTCGAGGTTGGGCTGCTCGAACACGAACGGCATGCCGAGCACGCCCTCCCAGAAGTCGATCGACGTCTGACGGTCCGCCCCGACGATCGTGATGTGGTGCACGCCTTGGGTCTGGAGCTTGCGCATGTCTCCTCAGTGTTCGACGAGCTTGGACTTGTACTCGCTGCGGTGCAGGCTGCCCCACGGCACGAGGTCGACTCGCGTCTGGACGACGAGCACGCTGCGCAGCCGGTCGCGGATCCGCTCCGCCAGCGCGCCGTCGGCAGCCGTGCCGCAGGCGAGTTCGACGGCCACGGGCAGTGGCGGGTCCTGCTTGACGCCGCCGCCGGCCGGCTTGACCAGCACGTGGCCGCTGACCTGCGGCGCGAACCCGCCGACGACCTCGCGGACGGCCGAGGGAAAGACGTTGACCCCGCGCACGATCAACATGTCGTCGGTGCGGCCGAGGCAGCGGATGCGCGGGCCGGGGCGTCCGCACGGGCACGGGCTCGTGCGCACCTCGACATGGTCGCGGGTGCGGAAGCGCAGCAGCGGCGCCGCCCGGTGGTGCAGGTGGGTGAGCACGAGCTCGCCGCGGGCACCGTGCTCGAGCGCGACCGCCGCGCCCGTGTCGGGATCGATCAGCTCCGGGTGCACGAAGCCGTGGGCGCCGAGGTGCATCCCGTCCTGGTGCTCGCACTCGCCCCACAGCGAGACGCCGATGTCGCCGATCCCCATCGCCTCGGTCACGCGGGCGCCCCAGCCGCGCTCGAGCCGCTCGCGGAACGCCGGCTCGCCGCCGCCGGGCTCGCCGGCGACCAGCACGCGCTCGACGCTCGAGCCGGCGAGGTCGAACCCGCGCTCGGCCGCCCACTCGACGATCCGCGCGGCGTAGGACGGGGTGAGCACCGCGGCCGCGGGCCGCAGCTGCTCGATCGCACGCATCAGGCGCTCGGTGTTGCCGGTGCCGACCGGGACGTGACACAGGCCGAGCCGGTCGAACGACGCCAGCGCCGCACCGGCGACGAACGGGCCGGCGTTGTAGGTCGAGACGATGCGCTGGCCGGCCGTGACCCCGGAGGCCGCGTAGCTGCGGGCCGAGCCGGTGATCCAGTTCTCGAGGTCGGACGCCGTCAGCGGGATGTAGCTCGGCGTGCCCGTCGTGCCGCTCGTCGAGTAGATGCGCACGATCTCGTCGCGGGTCGCGCACAGGTGGGCGCCGAACGGGTTGGCCTCGGTGACGGTCGCGCGCAGCTCCTGCTTGGTGGTCAGGGGTAGCCGGGCGATGTCCTCGAGCCCGCCCGCATCGCCCTTCGGCGGCAGCCGGTCGCGGTAGAACTGCGACCGCTCGTACAGGTAGGCGAGCTGCTCGCGGTAGCTGTCCGCGTCTTCGCTCATGGCGCGTAGCCCACCGACTGCTCCGCGTGGTGGGCCATCAGGAAGCCCACCGGCTCGCGTTGCTCCTCCGCCAGGTGGGCGAGCAGGCCGCCGGTGCGGGCGAGGATCGGGACCGCCTTCACGACCGCCGCCGGGAAGCCGAGGTCGAGCATGACGGCGGCGATCGGCATCGAGACGTTCATCGTCAGCGGCCGCCCCCACGCCGTCGCGACGCCGTCGCGCAGTTGCCGGGCGAGCGCGACGTGGGGTCCGCTCACCCCGCGCTCGTCGGCGAGCTCGAGGATCCGCTCGGCGCGCGGGTCCAGCGGGCGGTGGACCGGGTGCCCGAATCCGGGCGCCTTCGCCCCGCGCTCCCGGATGGCGCGCGCGGTCGCCGCCACGACGTCGGCCGGCGCGGCGCCGGCGTCGACCTCGCGCTGCATCGCCACGAGCAGGTCGGCGCACTCCTGCGCGGTCCCGAGCAGCACCGGACCGCAGCCGAGGATCCCGGCGGCGACCGCGCCCTGCAGCGACCCGGGGTCGGCCGCGAGCGTCATGCGGGCGGCGACGTTGGTCGGCATCATCCCGTGCTCGGCGATCGCCACCAGCACCAGGTCGAGGAAGTCGCGCTGGTCCTCGGTCGGCTCCTCGCCGGTGAGCAGCAGATGGAAGTAGGCCGTGAAGCTCAGGCGCCCCATCAGGTCGCCCGTGAGATCGCGTCCGCGCACCTCCACCCGGTCGGGCGTGGCATGGCAGATGTGGCTGACCGGGGACCCCGACGTTCCGCGCGTCACGGTGCGGCGACGCTATGCCGATGCCAGGCGGCCGTCAAGCCGCTCGGACGGCTCAGCTCCCGCCGTAGGCGACGACGAGGTCGGTCGCGATGCCGAGCAGGAAGCCGGCGCCGAGCAGGTACAGGCCGAGTTCGACATGGCCCTGGCGGCGCACGCCGGACCAGATCTCACCGATCACGTACAGGATCGCCCCGCCGGCCAGGGCGAAGAACAGCAACGCCAGCGCGTCGCTCGTCACCTGGTAGCCGACGATCGAGCCGAGGAAGGTCGGAGCGCCGGCGACGAGCCCGGCGAGGCCGAGCCACCGCCAGGACGGGCGCACGCTGCCGAGCGGGCCCACGATGCCGAAGCCCTCGGTCGCGTTGTGCAGGGCGAAGCCGATGATCAGCACGGTGGCGAGGCCGACCGCCCCTGCCTTGGCGGAGACGCCGATCGCCAGACCCTCGGCGAAGTTGTGCAGGCCGATCGCCGCGGCGATCGTCATGCCCGTGCGCAGTGCCTTGCGCTCGATGTCGTCGACGGCGCGGCGCTGGAGCCCGCGCTCGGCGCCGGTCATCACCGCCGCCGACTCGCCACCCGCGATCGGCGGCCTCGCCTTGGCTGGGCCGATCAGCCGCCGCTGCACCGTCGCGATGCCGCCGACCCCGGCCAGGAAGCCGGCGCTCAGGAGCGCGAACAGGCCGATGACGGGCCACAGCGATGCGTCGCCGGCCTTGAAGGCCTCGAGACGATGCTCGACGATCCCCAGCGCCTCGGCGCCGACGTCCATGAACAGGAACGCCAGCACACCGACGGCCAGCATCGACAGCGACACGCGCCCGCGGGCGCTCAGCCGCGGCATCCGGCCGATCGGAAGACCGAGGAAGATGGTGAACCCGGCGATCGCGCCGAGCGCGACGGTTTGTGCAAACGACATCAATCCGCTCCCTGAAGCAGTTAGGGCGGCCTAAGGCCAAGCGGAATTCGTACCACACGCGTCGGGATTACGCCACGTCGCCCGGCGTTCGGTGACGCTTTTCGGCATCCGGTGTAACGCGCCGGAAATCAGGGCGTCCCGTCGGCGCGGGGCTGGCGCCGGAGCCGGAGACGCCGCCAGGCGATGAACCCGACGATGGCCACTGCGGCCAACGCGACTCCGCCGACGCCGATGTCCTTGATGATGGTCCCGGCCGTCGATCCGAGGTAGTAGGCGAGCAGGCCCACGGAGGTCGCCCAGGCGATGCCGCCGAGCGCGTTCCAGAAGGCGAAGACCGGCCACGGCATGCGGGTGATGCCCGCCAGCCAGGCGGCGGCGATCCGCAGCCCCGCGACCCAGCGGCCGAGGAACACGGCCTTCGGTCCGTGCTTGGCGAAGAACGGCTCCCCGCGGCGGAGGATGCCCCGCCGATGGCGCTCCAGGAATCCCGGTTTCTCGAGCAGCCGGCGCCCACCCGTGCGGCCGATCACGTAGCCGAGGTTGTCGCCGAGGATCGCGGCCGCCGCCGCCGCGGCGATGACGAACTGGATCTGGAGCTGGCCCTGGTGGGCGACCACGCCGGCGGCGATCAGCGCCGTCTCGCCCGGCAGCGGCACGCCGGTCGACTCGGCCGCGACGAGCGCGAACAGCACCAGGTAGCCCAGGTGAGCCGGGAGCTGGATGAGCGCGAGGAGCAGGAATCTCACCCTAGAACGCCGGTTTCAGCCCGGCCCGGCGACTTCACCGGCCGTCTGCTCTCCCTGACTCGCGGCAAGCGCGCGCGCGGATCGCTGATCCAGCCGGGACGGTGGCCCGCCACCGCGGGCGATCGAACCGTGCTGGTTTCCAACTCCGAGCCGGCGCCGAGGAAACGCCGCCGATCGGCGGGACCTCGCCACCGGGACTGTTGCGCGGAGGGATCGGCCTATAGAGCTGGCACATGCGAAATGTGGATGGGTCCCGCACGTTGGCCGGAACGCTTCCGTCAGTACGGACCTCGACCGTAGAGTGCGGCCGGATGCCACCGAAGTTCCGGGTCGAGGTCGAGGTGCACGCCGATCATGTCCAGGTCGTTCCTCACGGTGAGATCGACATGGCCACGGTCGACCTGGTCGCCTCCGCCGTCCGTGAGGCCACGGGCCGCCGAGGCGGCGTCGTCCTGGACCTGCGCTCGGTGTCGTTCATGGACGTCGAAGGCCTCAGGCTGCTGCTCGAGCTCTCCGAGCAATCCTCGAGCGAGGGGTGGCTGCTGACCATGTTCCGGCCGTCGGGGCCCGCGCGCCGGGTGATCGACCTCACCGCCTCGGCCGACCAGCTGCCACTCGCCGACTGAGCGGCGTCACGCGGACGAGGGATCGCCGGCGCTGCGGCGAACCTACCCGCGTGCGTGGCGTCTCGTGTCTGCTCTTGCTCGGCGTCGTCGTGGGCGGTTGCGCCCAGAGTGACGATCGCGCCGCGGTGCGATCGGTAACGCACGCCTTCCTGACCGACTACGCCGCACACCACGGCCCGGCGGCCTGCGCCGCTCTGAGCGCGGACGCCCGTGCGGAGCTGGTCAGCTCCGAGGGCAAGCGGTGCGCCCGCGCCATCGGGGCGCTGCAGCTCGACGGCGGCCGCATCACGAAGGTCGACGTCCGCATCACCAACGCCAAGGTCGACCTCTCCAGCGGTGAGAGCGTCTACCTGGGCAAGACCGCCAACGGATGGCGCCTGTCGGCGGTCGGCTGCAAGCCGAAGGACGGGCCGCCGTCGCAGTACCCACTTCAGTGCGAGCTGCAGGCCTGATGCGCATCCTCTTCGCCACCTACCTGACGCTGATCGTCTGCGGGCTGGCGTTCTATCTCGTCGTGGCGCTGTTGGACCTCTGATGCGCCGGGTAGTGCGACACAACGGCCTGGGACTGGTCTTCGGCGCGATCTTCCTGCTCGCCCTGGCCGGGCAGGCGCTTGTCGGGCACGCGGACTTCAACCACCGTGCGCTCGCCCACCACGGCGATCCGATCTCGCTCGGCCGCTACGTCGTGTCGTCGGACTTCGGATCCGACCTGCTCGAGAACTGGCAGTCGGAGTACCTGCAGTTCACGCTTTACATCCTGCTCACCGTCTGGCTGCTGCAGCGCGGCTCGCCGGAGTCCAAAAAGCTCGACGAGGCCGGCCGGGAGTCCGACGCCGATCAGAAGGTCGGCGAGCACGCGGGCCGCGACTCACCGGCGTGGGCGCGCGCCCGCGGGCTGCGGCTGCGGCTCTACCAGAACTCGCTGGTGCTGGTGATGACCGCGATCTGGCTCGGCTCGTGGGGCGTGCAGTCCGTCGCCGGTCACGTCGCCTTCAACGCTGAGCAGTTCGACCACCAGGAGGCCGCCGTCAGCTGGGTCGGCTACCTGCACAGCGCTGACTTCTGGAACCGGACGCTGCAGAACTGGCAGTCGGAGTTCCTTGCCGTCGGCTCGATGGCGGTCCTGTCGATCTACCTGCGCCAGCGCGGCTCACCGGAGTCGAAGCCTGTCGGCGCGCGACACGACGCGACCGGCATCGAGGGCTGATTCACCGCCGGCGCGGTGGTGTGGTCGGCGCGCGACTCAGCGACGCGCCCCCGTCAGCGCCTGCACCGCCGGGAGAACCAGCGGCGTCGGGTCGTCGTTGGCATTCATGACGAACGTCATCGTCGCGCCGCCGGGATGCACGTGGCCGACGTAGGAGCGATAGCCGGCCGTGCCGCCGAGGTGGCCGACCAGTTCGGCGCCGCCGGGCAGGGCGCGCCGCTCGATCCCGAGCCCGTAGCCGACCAGCCCGCCGACGTCCTCCGCCGGCGCCAGGTCGAACATCGAGTGCCGGGTCGCGGGATGGCGGAACAGCCGTCCCCTGGACAGCGCATCGATGAACCGGGCCAGGTCCTGGACGGTGGAGACCAGGGCGTAGCCGCCCGCGGCGCCCGCGATCGACGGGTCGACGCGCGTCATGTCCTGCGTCTTGCCGTCGAAGTTCGCGTAGCCGTGCGCGTGCGCGCCGGCGATCGAGCGGTTCCCCGGGGCGGGCAGACCGGTCCGGGTCAGGCGCAGCGGACGGACGATCCGCCGCGTCACCTCGTGGCGCCAGGAGCGGCCGGTGATCCGCTCGACGATCAGCCCGAGCAGGTTGTAATCGGTGTTGGAGTAGAAGAAGCCCGTCCCCGGCGAGAACACCGGCGGCTGCGCCGCCGCGATGTCGAGCAGTTCGGAGACCTTCCACACCCGGGCGGGATCACGCGCGATCTGGACGTCGAAGGCATCGCTGGTCCATTCCGGGATCCCGCTGCGATGCCCGAGCAGCATCCGCACCGTGACGTCGGGCGCCGTCGGGAAGCGCCCGATGACGCTCGCGGGCAGCACCTCCGGCAGCCGCGCATCGAGCGACAGCCGGCCACGCTCGGCGAGCTGCAGCACCACGACGGCGACGAACGGCTTCGCGATGCTCCCGGCCCGGAACCGATCGGCGGGGCGCATCGGCACATCCGGCATCACACGGCCGAGGCCGGCAACGCCGGTCCAGGCCCCGAGCTTGGCACTGTGCACGTGCAGGATCGCGCCTGGGGCGGTCGTGCCTGGATCACGCAGGCCGGCGCGTAGCGCCTGCTGGAGCTGATGGCCGAGACGCGGGTCGAAGCGCAGGCCGGACCGGGTTGCCGGCGAGGCGGCGTGGGCAGGCGCGCTCAGCCCCGCGGCGGCGAGGGCGCCGGCCGCGCCGACCAGCAACGTTCTGCGGTCGACGGCGCCGAGGTCAACATCGGACATGTGCATCTCCTTCTCGGCAGGGTCACCGAGGTTGGTTTTGCAACCAGCAGTCCGTCGGGACGACCCTAGACGCCCGCGCGCACCGATGCCACCCGTCGGGTCGGCCTAGGGGACATCCCGGACTGCGGGTCGTCACAAGTGACGACCCAAGTCGGTCCCTGCGGCCGATGCCGGCCCACGAGTCCGGGCGTACGTTCGTTCATGCCAAGCCGGTCTCCGCCCTCCGAGCTGAAAGCCCACCGCCATGAGCACGACCACCAGCCCCTCCCCCGCTCCGACCTCTCCGCCGCCGACCGCGCCGCGTCCCCGCCGCTCCGGCGGCCGGCGCGTCGCCATCTGGCTCGGCGGTGTCGTCGCCGTCTTCGGCGCCCTCGTGGCCATCGTCGGCGGCGGGATCTTCGCCGTCTTCGGCTCCGACGGCGTGATCTCCACGGACCGCCACGAGCTCTCGACGCCGACCTCGGCCCTGATCTCCGGGACCGCCTCGATCGACTCCGCCGGCGTCGTCGACGACTTCGGCAACGCGCGCATCAGGATCAGCGCCCAGGCCGACGGCGGGCGACCCGTGTTCGTGGGCGTCGGGCGCACGGCCGACGTCGACCGCTACCTGGCCGGCGCCGCCACGGACGAGGTGACCGACTTCGAGACCGGCCCGTTCAGCAACTCGTTCAGCATCCAGCGCGACCGTCACGCCGGCAGCGTCGTCCCCGCCGCTCCGGCCGAGCAGTCCTTCTGGGTCGCCCGCAGCAGCGGTCAGGACACGGCCGCCGTCGACTGGAAGGTCCGCGACGGCAACTACCGCATCGTCGTCATGAACGCCGACGGCAGCCGCGGCGTCGCCACGCAGAGCACGTTGGGCGTCAAGGTCCCCTACGCCCCGGGCGCCGGCATCGGCATCCTCGTCGCCGGCCTGCTCATCACCGCCGGCGGCATCGCCTCCATCAGCCTCGGCGCCCGGCGGCCGGCCGCCTGAACGGCTGACCCCCACCCGCCGTCCGTAGACGACCCCGAGGCCCCGGCGATGCCGGGGCCTCGGCGCGTCCGGGCCGGCCGCGAACCCCACCGGCGAGCTGGACCGCGAGCTCGCGGCACGCGGCGCCGACTCGGCGCCGTCGTTGGCGCAGGCTGCGGGCGCGCTCGACGCGCAGGTCTACTAGCGGACCAGGCGTCCGAGCGCCTGCATGAGCTCGGTGGTCATCTCCTGACGACGCTCGGGATCGTCGGTGCCGGCTGCCATGCAGTGCTGGACGTGGCCTTCGGCGAGGGCGAGTGCGACCTTGTTCGACGCCGCCTGCACTGCGGCGACCTGGGCGAGGATGTCCGGGCACCAGCGGTCGGCTTCGACCATCCCTTGCAGTCCGCGGACCTGGCCCTCGATACGGCGCAGCCGCTTGATCAGCGCCTCCTTGTCGGGGGTGTAGCCCCGTGCGGGGGTATCGGAGGGTTCGGCAGCCATGATGCTCGCACCATACCCCTACCCGGTATTTGACGCGAGCGTCGCCGGCGTATAGCTTCGATACCCCCACCCAGTATTTGGGAAGAGAACAGGTTCACGATGGAAGCCCACGAGCACGCCGACCTGCCGACATCCGGCCGCGCGCTGACCAGCGTCGCGGTGTCCGCGACGCTGCACTGCCTCACCGGCTGCGCGATCGGCGAGATCGCCGGCATGGCCATCGGGACGGTGCTCGGGCTGTCCAACTGGAGCACCATCGCGCTCGCCGTCGCGCTGGCGTTCGTGTTCGGCTACTCGCTGACGAGCCTGCCGCTGCTCCGCGCCGGGTTCACCATCGCCGCGGTCGTCCCGATCGCGCTCGCCTCCGACACCTTCTCGATCGCTGTCATGGAACTCGTCGACAACGCCGTCGTGGTGATCGTGCCCGGCGCGATGGAAGCCGGCCTGGGAACGCTGCTGTTCTGGGGCGCGCTGTCGTTTGCGCTCGCCGTGGCGTTCGTGGTCGCGGT